>CAZMAF010000019.1:0-27778 GCA_964564225.1 uncultured Lachnospiraceae bacterium | reverse complement strand
TGTAGTGTCGTTTTACGTTTCACACGCTCCGCCAAAAATAGCAGGGTTTTTAGCCCTGCTATTTTTTTATCACACTACACTTTCAAATAAAAAAGCAGGGTTTAAAGCCCTGCTTTATTATTTTATAAAACAAAATCTGTAAACAGATTTCCCACCTTCCCCGACTTGACACAGAAATCCAGCCGTGATTTGGATTTATAAAAGATTCGAAGGAGGTGAGAACATTGCTACTCAAAAACCAATTTAGCTATATCGTTAATACATACGGGAATATGATTATTGACTTTATAGCAAGGGTTATTCTCGCAATAACCTAACCTCCTTCTCGATCCTGCCTTGATATTATATCACGGCAGGATTTCTTTGTCAAGTCAATTTTTTTGAAAAAAGATTAGAGATCTTTTTTCAAAAACCACCCAAGGTTTTATAAAATCACTTTTTTATTTTCTTTATGACCTGAAGCGCAGCTTGCTGCTGGTTCACGTTGGCGTGACTGTAAAGATCGAGCGTAACTTTTACGGAGCTATGCCCCAAGATCTGCTGCACCGTCTTCGGATGGACTTCATTTTCCATCATGATTGTCGCATAAGAATGCCGGATGTCATGAAAACGGATATGCGGAAGACCGAGCTTCTTCCTGAGCTTATGAAAATGCTTTGTGATACTGTTCGGATTGACAGAGCTACCGTCTGCCTTCCTTATGAACCAGCCGTCAACGTTCCTTGGACGTTCGTGATCATACTGCTGCAGCCGTTCCGATATGTCGGGATCTATCAGGATCACACGTTGGCGCCGATTCTTGCAAGGCGTAATCTTCAGACCGTGGTCATAGCTCACGGTACGCCTGATGCAGATGCGGTCACATTTAACGTCCTCGTTCTTCAGCCCTGCCGCCTCTCCGCGTCTGACTCCACACGTACACGCCAGAAAGACCGCAGGATACATTGCCGAATCGCTCTCGACCGTCAGAAGCTCTCTGATCTGATCGGCGTCATAGATCTCCGGGTAATATACTTCGTTGCGCGGCTTGTCGTAGCTCAGGATGATATTCCTGGATATGTATCCGCGCCTGATGCCGAAGTTAAGTGCTTTACGATATGTAGCAAGTACGTAGTTAATCGTCTTGTTCTTCAGCCCCTTCCGATGCAGCTCGGAAACAAGTTTGTCGATATCGGCATACGTAAGCCGATCAGGATCAAGCTCTCCGTGATACGGGAGTATGTGATTATGTATGTTCACGAGGTAACCTCGCGCCGTATTTGGTGAGAGGTTCATTGGCATATAAGCCTCCTCGAAGATCTTCAAGAGTTCTTTGATTGTCATTTTTACCGTTTTCTTTCACTTAGCCTTACATAACCCCTTGTTTTTTACGAGCCGGCGCGCTGCGCGCGCCGGAAACAAGGGCTTTGGCGTTTTTTTAGCGAAAATTGCATAAATCGTCTATCCCGACTATTTTTATGCAATTTTTGAGCGCTTTTTGCGGACGTAGAAATAGACCGGACGGTCCGGTCAGCCATTTTATGCAGTTGTATTTTCGTCACGCCGGTATAGGGACAAACACTTTTTCCCATAGCTTATTGCTTTCAATCAAAGCCGGAACGTCGAGACGAAAAGCCTCGAGCTTTAAAGATCCAAGAAAAAAGTCAACGTGGATCGAATTATCCAAGACAACCAGATGCTCGACAAAGTCATTATACTGCGCGAGGATCTCATCGGGCCCGATCGACTGCTGAAAATCGCCCTTTATCCCACGTGAATAAATGAAGCGTTCCCCGGACTTTTCTGCATATTTGCAAAGATAATCTATCGAATGATCGCCCTTTTCGGCAAGTCCTTTATCGAGAGGCGCAAACTCGTTTTTACCAAAACGCTTAGTAAAATAATCAAGAGTGCAACGGTATTCCCACTTACGGCGTTTGATCGAATAGCAGCGCTCGGGCACAAAATTGCCGACCACACCGTCTTTGGGAATAAAGACGATCGCGTGATAGTGAAGGCGCTCTCCAAGCTCCCCGTTCTCAAAAATGCCAATCTGACGCCATCCGTAATTCACAGCTAGATTACGCCAAAGTTTCGTCAGACGCTTCCGAAATTGCTCCTCGGAGGAAAACTTCTTCGGATCGTATGTTACCGTCACGAAAAAATTAAACTGTCCGACGTTGAGATGCACCTTGTTCTCGAAGGTCTTACGGCGGTTTCGGTAATTGTGTTTAAGACGGATCGCAGCGAACTCGACCTCCTCCCTCGACACCTGATCGCCGATCTCTTCGCGGAGGTTGCGATCGATATACGGAACGATGTCATCGCGCACCTTCAGATACCGTTTCTTGATATTCTTGAACGCCGCGCGATAATGCTTCTCGATGGTTTCCCCAAAAGGAATCTCCACACGAGATCTCGTCTTGCCGGCATTGATCGACGTCGTTTTCTGAATCGCATAAAAATGGCTGCCGGAATGACGGAATTTGCACGGAAAGGTCTCGGATGCCGGAACGTATTTGCTCATATTTTACTCCTTTACTACTTGACTTTTAATGAATTTATGATATAATAATCACGTGAAGACGGAGCCCGTCCGAGAAATCGGATTGAGATGCAGTGAACCGATTGGTTGACCGTCTTCATTTATTTTTGTATTTTTTGATGATATGTAGATCATCGTCGTGAATTCGATACGGTTTCTTTGAAGGCTCGAAAGAGTCTTTTTTTGATATATAAGCCCTCGGACGCATATATGTATCTCTACCGCATTCACAAGGATCAATATTATGCTTCAGCTTGATATTATCCTCACCGTCGGTCGTTGGCGAATGCGTAAAAACGAAATGCTTACGATTATCACCCGACTTTGCAAACACGTACGCCGGATGTCCCTTCTTGGATTTCGTCGGCTTTTTCCATTGAAATTCATGCGTATGATTCCATCTACGCTGATTACCCAAACCATTACCTACTTTCTGTTAAAGAAATCCCAATATTCATCGTCGCCTTCCTCCTCATTGTCATTTTTTGTAAATTGATGATCGAGCTTGCCTATCAGATAGCTATTCTGAATGCGAAGCTCGTCAAGGGTTGCGCGAGTGCTGCGATAAGTAATATAGTCGTTAATGCTCATGCCGGCACGTTTCGCACGGTCGGCAAAATAATCGCTGAAGCAGTCGGTGCTGAAGCGATTGGAATAGATCTTCTTTGTCGATAAATAATACGGATGAACGTCTACGTTGCCGTCCTGCTTGCCGTTCTCAATCTCAATCAGACATTCATAATAGCCGTAAATATTGCGCATCCTGGCGTAATAATTTTCAAAGCCGGCAAGGATCTGATCGAGAAAAAAGCCGAGCAAGGTCTTGTCCCCTCGAGCATGACGCATCTTAAGATGAAGACGGTTAAGCCCCGGCATCACAAGATCATGGATCATATCCTCAAAAACAAAGCCTGGCATGGCAAGACGCAGCTCAGACGTCTCAGCAATATTGAGTAGATCATGCAATTGCCTCAGATCCGCATTGGTGGAATCGGCACGCTGATCGTCATCGAGAAAATGAATAAACGAATAATTATCGACCGTCGCAGCATGACGGCTGAGCTTGATCGAATCATTGAGCAGATCGTTCTTCTGATTGGTCTCGCCGGCGAGCTGCTTCAGCTCTTTGGTGTCGTTCTGATTGCCGCGCTCTTTACCGATCTCGGAAAGTGATACGATGCCAAATTCAAACGCACCGGAGCGCACGTTATTTCGGATCAGAGTCTTGCCCAGGCGGAAAAGATCGAAATCAACCACATGCGCAAAGGTAGATCCGTCCCCCTTATACGTTGAAGGGCGCGCAAAAAAATCGTTATCGTAGATCGGGAAATTGCCACAATCATCCTTGACGGTATCAAATCGGATAGAATAATTCGAGAAGGAGTAAGATCCCTCGACTATGTAAATCAAGTACAGCTGCGCGTAGATCTCAAGGGTATCAAAAAGATCGGTGATGGTCAGACCGTCATCATGAAAAAGCGGATTGTCAATCACGTTATAACCGAAAATTCGCTTTCCGGAAGGCTTCTGAAGATACCTACGGCGAAGCTCCTGCACATATTCCCTTGCCGATGCCAGGTTAAAAATTTGCCGCTTACGCATCGCTTTTTCGATATGCTTTTCAAAATTAATCCAAGGGAAATTGATATACCGCTTTTCGTGCTTTTGCAGCATCTCAAGAGCTTTATCCCGGAAGTGGGCGTTATAGCTCAGCACCATATCCGTGACGGTCGTTGTCTTTTTGGATCCCATGGTCCCGGTGAGCATGATCGCCACAGGGAGCGAATTGAGAAAGCCCCGATTCTTCGCCTCGTTATGTCGAAGCACATCAAGCCCCTGTTCCCTGCGCCACTTGTCGAAGATCTTACAGCCGATCAAAAACCACACGAAGAACGGCAAGCCGGAGAACATAATCAGAACGTCGATAAACAGCTTGACAAGCTGCCTCGGTAGCTCCGCAAACGTGACGGCTGCGGCGAAATAAAAATAGAACGCAAAGAAGCCAACGATCATTGTGATGACGTTCAGGTTAATCGCCCAGATCCAGACGAGCGCAGTCACGTAACAGCTGCCTTTAGCGAACGAAATAAAGCCCTTGAGGAACTTTTTTGTCGCACGGTATGGTTTTGTAAACAGCGTAAGAAACACCTTCAGCGGCTTCGTTTTTTGCCCGTGACGAGTATTTTCCGACATCAGAGCGCTATCAAGGATCAGATACAATACAAGAATCACCGGCAATGCTACCGTCAGGATCTGCACGAAAGTATTGAGCTTCAGAACAAGGTTGACGTTATACGCCCGGAAGATCTCTTTCGAGAAAAACGCGCCCGGGAACGCCTCCAGCTTACGGACGATCTCGGCAACGTCGATGCCAAGCACCGCACCCAGATCGACGTCGGGGATCTCGTTGACCGTCGGAACGTAGGTGTTGTCATTCAGGAATATGACCTTGAAATAGTAAACAAGAGCTGAAAAAAGATTTCCGAAGGAGGATAAAAGACGCTGCAGCGAGATCGAGTATCTCGTAAAAAGGAGTAAAACCGACAGCCCGATCGCGCCGATCAGGATACCGCGATATACTTTTTTCATCTTTTCTCACTCCTTCCTATTGACTTTTCGGGATTTTGTGGTATAATACTCTCGGAAAGTTTCTTTCCGCGAAGTAGACCAGTGGTAGCTAATGACTACCGCCAAATGGCTACTTCTTTTTTTTCGTTCTTTTTTCTTTCAAAATCGAATCAATCATTTTTCTGTCACCGGATGACAACCGATAATCCTTTAACGGAGCAGAAAAATAAATCTTGTCATCACGTCTTAACTCATGCCGTATATACGAAGGATGCGTTTTTCCCTTCTGGGGATTTTTGGAAAGCAAAATATTTTTATGATGACCTCGTTTAGCTGATTCAGTTAAACCCATATACTCATACGTAGCATGATCTTCACCTACAATCAACTTTGGATGCTTTGCTCTCTTATTCTTTCCGCCCTCATTCTTCTTGTATCGCCGAAAATGATATGTATAACTTTTCTTTCCCATTATACTCCTTTTCCCCGAGAGTTATCTCCCGGGGATTTTTTATACTGTCGTAAATACGAAAACACAATAGCCGGCGAAGTACACAAGCAGGATCACGCCGAGGATCGCGCCAACGTATCGAAGAATCTTCTTCACCTATGTCGTCGCCGCCTTCCTGAGCTGCGCTTTGGGAAGATCCTTCCAAAAAGCCTCCAACTTACGGACGATCTCGGCAACGTCGATGCCAAGCACCGCACCCAGATCGACGTCGGGGATCTCGTTGACCGTCGGAACGTAGGTGTTGTCATTCAGGAATATGACCTTGAAATAGTAAACAAGAGCTGAAAAAAGATTTCCGAAGGAGGATAAAAGACGCTGCAGCGAGATCGAGTATCTCGTAAAAAGGAGTAAAACCGACAGCCCGATCGCGCCGATCAAGATACCGCGATATACTTTTTTCATCTTTTTTCACTCCTTCCCATTGACTTTTCGGGATTTTGTGGTATACTGTTAATGCCCGCTACTTGAAACAGGGTATAGTAGCACCCCGAGTCAACACGAAAGTGCCATACTCGGGTTTTTTATTTGCCTAAATGAAACAAATGCTTTCGATTGATCCATTTAGAACCAATATTATGAACTTTACTTAAATCAACAGTTTTTCTTCGCCTGTGAATTGCTGACCATTGTGTTAAATTCGTATCTTTCTGTGGGATAGCCACATATTTACCACGAGCAACGTAATACAAACGTTTATTTTTATTCGATGGAATTGTTACTGATTTATTAGAAACCGAAGTCGTTCCAAGAGACGTAATAACATTAACATCGACTTTATTACCACGACGCTCACGAATCACAACATAATGACCACCGCTTTTCGGAATATGAAGATCCCGATTATTTACATATCCAACTTTTCCTTTTAAACTTCCCATTATGCTCCTTTTCCCTGAGAGATCTTCTCCCGGGGATTTTTTATACTGTCGTAAAAACGAAAACACAATAGCCGGCGAAGTACACAAGCAGGATCACGCCGAGGATCGCGCCAACGTATCGAAGAATCTTCTTCACCTATGTCGTCGCCGCCTTCCTGAGCTGCGCTTTGGGAAGATCCTTCCAAAAAGCCTCCAACTTACGGACGATCTCGGCAACGTCGAAGCCAAGCACCGCACCCAGATCGACGTCGGGGATCTCGTTAACCGTCGGAACGTAGGTGTTGTCATTCAGGAATATGACTTTGAAGTAATACACCAAAGCCGTGAAAAGATCGCGAAAGGATTGAAGAAGCCGGTCAAAAGACACCGCATAGCGCGTAAAAACAAGCACAACCGACAAAGCAATAGCGCTCATGAGGATCGTCCGATATACTTTTTTCATCTTTTCTCACTCCTCCCTATTGACATTTTGCGATTTTGTAGTATAATGCTTTCGAAAAGGATTTAGTGACCGCCTCGGTGGGAACGTGGAACTATGTACGAATTAAGTTTCGGGTGTTCGTCCTTTTCTTTTTATTTTTTATACTTCTTGATAGTTTCTTTATAAATCAGCCGAAATTTTGCCGACATAGAATAAAGGGTTGACCAAAATAAACGGTCAGCCCTTCGTTTTATTCCCTATTTTAAAAAAGTCTCTCTTATCACGATTGTTACAAGCACAATCAATGCCCCTCATGTTCGGCATCCTCCTTCGTCCGATACACCGTACCAAAGAGGTGCTGGGGCGGTGCGTAGAGCGAATAAAGCTTCAAGGGGCAATTGCCCACGTTGACAATATTGTGCCACGTGCCTGCGGGAATGAGGATCGTATAATTTTCGTCCACACATGCCCGTTCTTGCAGATTGTTCCGACAATTGCCCATATAAACCTTCGCTCTGCCATTCACCACTTGAATAAATTGATCAACGTTGGGGTGCATCTCCACACCAATGTCGCCGCGCACAGGAATGCTCATTAAGGTCAGCTGGATATGAGTGCCCGTCCAGAGCGTCGTACGAAAATTCTCGTTCATGTTGGTTGCGTGATTGATATTGAATATAAACGGCTCGCATCCGTAGTCGCGGATTTCGGGATGTACACCGCAGTTACGTTTGCGCATAGTGATACCTCCTATCCCGGTTTCAATATCAGTATATGCCGAAATCACTCGTTTGGATAGAGCGTCAGCTTATCCTCTTCCTTGCGGTAAATGCCGAGAAATATCTCTTTCGCGTCCTTATAGCTTTGCGCTTTGAGTTGCTTTTCAAGCCAATTCGCATCTCGCCCCATACGAGAAAGGTTTTCTCCCATTACGCGTCCGTCCATAATGATCTCCGTGCCGAGCTGTGATGCCTTTACCGTAATCTTCAGATCCTCGGGTGTAGCAGGACGGTTTTCCGCTTTCGGTAGAACGGAAAGCTTTCCGTTATGCTCAAACACCACCGTCTGTATCTCGTCAAGATCAAAATATCCCTGCTCACGGCAGAGCAACATAAATTCCGAAAGATCAAGCTTGGCTTTCTTCAAATTCTTTCGGTATATCTTACCTTCATTCATCAGGATAGTGGGCGTTCCGTTGATATACTTTCGGATTTTGGAAAATTTGCTTGTCAGAAGATCAAGAAGAATTGATACAACGCCGTACATGCCGAGCGCTATCAGCGGTTTCCAAGGTGCCTCAAGCTCCGTTGCAAGCTCCGCGCCGATCGATCCGATGGTGATGCCGCTGATATAGTCGAAAAAGTCAAGCTGCGCCACCTGCTTATGTCCCATCAGCTTTGCAACAATAAATAGCGCTATAACTGACAAAAGTGCCGTTAATATAATTTTAATGATATCCATAATAACCTCCATACGTTATTATGTTATTTTGTCCGTGGCACAGCAATATTATGAGCTTTCTACAGATGGATGATCTTCTGTTATGGTCAACCCTTCATTTAATACGCATAAACAGTTTTTTGACTTGAATGAAAACAGAAAAAATTTTTGAAAATGTAAAACAGAAAGAATTTTTAAAAAGCTCTTGCTTTTTTGGAAAAGGTATGATATAATTTTATCGTTATCAACAGGAGGGGCATTAGCGCAGTTGGGAGCGCGCCACAATGGCATTGTGGAGGTCACCGGTTCGAGCCCGGTATGCTCCACCAAAAATTCTCGGGAGCAAAGCGACCGAGAATTTTTACTTATTACCTCTTCACTCTTCACTTTTCACTCAAAACGCTCCCGAGAATTTTGAAGTAATAAGTAATAGTGAAAAGTTAAAAAGTGAAAGTTACATCGGTTCGGATTTAAGTCCGAATGCTCTACCAACAAAAACCTCATCCAAACAGGGTGAGGTTTTTGTTTATCCATTGCGAAAGCAATGGTATATCATCAAACCTCGGTCTGTATATCATCACCGTAAATGCATATCATCAACCGCAGGTTGTATTTCCTTCCGCAATGATGATATACAAGGCTGTGCCTTAATGATATGCACGCCTTTAGCGTAATGAAGTATAAAACTCAAAATTTGGTTTGACTTTCGTTAAGCATGCTCCACCGGCGGCAAGTTGCCGCTCCCAAGTATCGGGGATGTGCGGCGACATGCCAAGTTTCATACCACGATGATGTGGTTCGGATTTGAGCCCGAATGCGTAAGCATTCAATAGTTTTGCGCTTGGTATAAGTTATACTAAGCTTGCGGCTTATAAAAAACAACGCAGAAATTCCTTTCTGCGTTGTTTTTTACTGTTTTATCTAAAAATTTCGGATTAATAATCGCGTATTAAAGCACCGTGTTACGTACTCAACACGATTATTTCTTGAAAATATCCACGTTCGTGATTAAAAACTCATAAAGCGCGTCGCCCCATACCTTACATCCTTGGCTATTGGGATGTCCTCCGTAACGAACTTTATTGGGAACTTTTTCTTGGGTCATCAAAAGCTCTGTTTGGTCAAACACCGCCACGACTTTCTTTGAAAGCTCGTTTACAATGTAATCATTGACGGTATACCACGTTTCAATACCTTCAGCGGAGTAACTTGTAAAAGGCGGTATAGTTTGCAGTATAACTTTACAGCCCGCCTCGTTCAGATCGTCTATTACCTTTTCAAGATGAGTGCTGAGTGTTGCGGCACCGGATTTTTCAGAACCTATATCGTTAACGCCAAGGCAAACGATAACATAGTCTGCCTGCTTTGCCTTGAATAACCACGATCCGTCGGTTGCGGCGTCTTTACATCTTGCATATCCGATACCGAGATTCCAAAACGCGAAATCTGTGCCAAGCTTTTTGGAAACTACTGCATTCCAGAAGGTGTAATTGTTGTTTCCGACACCGATACCCTGCGTGATCGAGTCGCCAAGATATGCAACGGTAGCTTTTACCTCGCGCTTGATGCCAACCATATTGGCAAGAGGCAAGTTTTTATCGGAACTCCAATCATCGCCAACCTTTTTAAACGTAGGAATAAGCGTTTCGACGTGACAAGGTACTCTTGTACCTACAAATTCAACCGAAACAACGATGTAATCGTCAGCCGCAGCGTTCAATTTAACAGGTGCGGTTTCAAAATAAGTTACGTTGTTGGTATGTGTGTATTTTTTGATCTCTGTAGAGATAAGAGTGGTTTCAGCTTCAACATTCTGAGGATCGGGTGTCTTTTTACCATCCAGAACACCGATCTTTATTGAAAGAATATCAAAATCAGTCATCTTCAGGTTCGGTACTCCCGATTGTCCGTTTGCGTACGTTGAGTCAATGGAATTGGAGAATAAAAGGGAATACTCAAATTCTCCTCCAACGGTTGCTTTGTAGAACATCATGCCCTCGCTTGCTGCTCCCCCGGCAGCTGCATTGTTAAAATACAGCTGATTGGACGTACCTGCAAGAGTGTTTGAAACATAGTTTTTAAAGTATTCCATTTTTTCACGTTCCTGAATAGTTGGTGTTTCGGGTTCTGTCGGCGCCTCTGTCGTCGTAATCGGAGAAGTTGTTTGGATGTTCGTCGTGGTCGTCTCGTCATTTATCTGACGACAGGCAAACAGGCTTAGAAGCATACAGATGCAAAGGATTACGGTGAAGAATTTAATTGTATTTTTCATAATCGTCTCCTTGAGTCTTATTGACCTCACTATAACATAAAATAAGCTCAGAATCAAGAGATTTCCTAAAAATCCCCCCAAAAAACAGTAAAAAACAAAAAATATACCGCGCAATCTTCATCACGCACTCATTAATTTGCAAAACATGCTGATTAAAGGTTGGCAAAAAATAAACAGCCAAAACCCGCCGTTTATTGACAGATCACATAACCTATGCTATACTGAATATATCAACCATATCGCAAAAAACGAAAGAGAGCTTCCACTATGTTCGGTCATATCCGAGCCGTTATATTTGATCTTGACGGCACACTGCTTAACACGCTTGACGATTTACATACAAGTGTATCCCACGCCCTTGAAAGCCTTTCCCTGCCGATCCGCACAAAAGAAGAAACCCGTATTGCCGTCGGAGACGGCATCGGAAATCTCATCGCGCGCTCAATCAACGGCGGTAAGAACAACCCCTGTTTTGACAAATGCCTTGCGCTCTTTCGCGAGCATTACAGAACGCACAACACAGATGCCACCGCACCCTACCCTGAAATTCGACCCCTGCTCAAAACCCTTCGAGCAAACGGAATACTTATCGGCGTGGTGTCAAACAAGATCGACAGCGCCGTACAAAAGCTCTGCCGCCGTTATTTTAACGGTCTGATCGACTGCGCCATAGGAGAACGCGAGGGTGTCAGACGAAAGCCTTGCCCGGACTCACTTTTCCATTGTCTTGAAAAACTCGGCGTATCTCCCGACAGTGCCGTTTACATCGGTGACTCCGAGCAGGATATTCTCACTGCAAAAAACGCAAACCTTCCCTGCCTTTCGGTGACGTGGGGTTTTCGCGACAGCACCGCCCTTCTCGCCGCCGGTGCAACACTGCTTATCAACACCCCGAACGAAATTCTTTCTTATCTTGAAACGTAAAAAACCGAGGCGCGCCGCCTCGGTTTTTTATACTGTTTAATCTGATTACGTGGTATAATTATCAAAATAGCCCTGAACAAGCACCACCGGCGTACCCTTGTCACCCGAACCGGAAGTGAGGTCGCAAAGCGAACCGATCAAGTCTGTAAGCTGTCTGGGTGTAGTACCTTGCGATGCCATATTGCCAACGAGATTGCCGTCCTTGGCACGAATAGATGCCGAGATAGCTTCCTTAAGCGCTTCACCGGACAAATCCTTATAATCGTTATCGGCAAGATATTTCAACTTAAGCTCGTTAGGCGTACCGACAAGACCGTCGGTAAAGGCAGGCGACACGACCGGATCGGCAAGCTCCCATATTTTACCCTGAGGATCTTTAAACGCGCCGTCACCGTATACCATAACCTCAACGTGCTTACCGGTTGCTTCAAAAATTCTATTCTGAATATCGAGAACGAGATCCTTGCATTCGCGGGGGAAAAGCTTGATCGAGTCCTCGGTCGACTTATTCGATCCAAGCAAACCGTAACGCTCGTTACAGCCGCTACCGTCAACGGGAGCAGTCAAAATATCGTCAAGACCGCAAACCGCTTTCGCGCCTGCCGCATAAAGAATTCTCTTGGTGCGTGCGCGGGTATGAATATCGCAATTCAGAATCGTATCGGTATAGGAAAGAATGGCTCTGGGATTGTTGGCAAAAATGATTTCGACCTCCGCACCCATTTCACGTACAAGATCTCCGTAATACTGCACGTAATCCACACCGGTAAACTCATGCTTGTTTTCTCCGAAAAGCTCACGGTACCTTTCAAGCGTGAGAATATCACTGTAAGGATTGATGCCCGCTTCATCAACCTGATCGAGCGAAATCAAAGCGTTACCTACCTCATCGGAAGGATAGCTCAGCATCAGAACGACCTTTTTTGCGCCCTTAGCAATACCGCGCAGACAAATGGCAAAACGGTTTCGCGAAAGAATGGGAAAAATCACGCCGACCGTTTCGCCGCCAAGCTTCGTTTTAACGTCCTTAGCAATAGCGTCAACCGATGCGTAATTACCCTGCGCTCTTGCCACGATTGACTCTGTCAAAGCGATAACGTCGCGATCGTTCAGCGAAAAGCCTTCGTATTCAGCCGCCTCCAACACACTGTTTGCTACGATCTCGGCAAGATTATCGCCCTGACGGATGATCGGACAGCGAATACCTCTTGATACCGTACCAACTCTGCGTTCTCTCGTATTGTTCATAAAAAACCCTTTCCTTCTTAACCCCATCATCGGGGAAAGACTGTATCATAAGATTTAAATTCATAAACATTCACAAAAAGCAGAATACTTCATAAATATATACCGTAATATATACCGTTTGCGCTGCTTCGTGAAGAAATCGGTAGCTCTACCGTTTTACCAATTAAATATTATAACCGTTTTTGGTTTTATTGTCAAGTATTCCGTGCAAGAAATCATATTTTTTTCAAAATTTTTATAAATCGAAAATCAGAATATCGTCTATGACAAAACAAAAACGGATGTCGTCTGACATCCGTTTTTGTTTTGGATAACTTAGGTGTTATCGCTCCAAGAAAATTCCTTGAAATTACCGGATTCCTGGGTCGTAATGCCGGAAACCTGAAGAACGTCCTCGGTGTTAAGAACTACGAGTTCTAATGCGGGAGCAACGTATGCTTTCATAAGTAACCTCTTTCTCCACCCGGAATATGACTCAATGCAATCGACCGGGCGGATCGAATTACACTTCGCATAAAATATCCGAATATTCTATGCAAATGCTTCGGATGAATACACCTATACCAGCATATTCAAACCTTTCACATCGTTATTATACATAACCTTATACAGTTTGTCAAGAGAAAAAATGCATTTTTTTTTATTTTTTTATATTTTTATTAAAAAACAAAAAAAGAGCCAATGCGGCACAAATAATCCGGTACCCCATCAACTCTCTTTGTTTCGATGACCCGCTATGCCGTGTAGTCAAGAAATATAACCCTGCTAAGTGCAAGGCGGTGCTCTCTTTTACATTTTGCGCTCCCAACGTCCCGTGATCGCCGTGACGAAAGCAGGGCGGTACGGGGAGGTCTGCATCCCGTGTAAAGTACCAAGCTCCAATATCGGTTCGTAGGTTTATTTACCGAACTATCACGAACAAAGCAGGCAATCGATACGACCACTTACAGTATATGCAAAAACGGTCAGCATATACAATTAAAATCAGGCATCGGACGATTCGTCGTAATTGATTTCGCCGCCGTAAAAAAGGTCCTCAAAGAAATCGGCAACACGGTCAAATTCCTCATCATCCTCGATTGAAACAAGCGTTGCCTCGTTCGATTCATCAATCGACTCAAGACGAAGAATGATAAAATCGCCCTCTTCAAAATCGGGATTGGGTTCTACGGGAACAAGCGCAAAATACTCTTTGCCTTCAAACTCCGCTCTCAGACGAAGCGCGAAATCGCTCTCAACTCCATCATCGTCCACAAGCGTAAAAATATCACCATCAAAATCCTTTGCCATCGGTATCAACTGCCTTTCTGTTATTTTCATTTATATTATACACCATTTTTCTTTTTTCGTCAACAGGGACACAGGAATTTTTCAAAAAATTCTTGCATTTAGCGCAAAACTGTGCTATCATTACGGTATAGACTATAAACGGAGGGCAATTCCCTGTATGAAAACAGTAATCGGTATTGACGTCGGCGGCTCAACGACTAAGATCGTAGGCGTAAAAAACGGCAAGCTCATTGATCCCATGTTCGTGCGTGCCAACGATCAGATGACCTCGGCATACGGCGCTTTCGGCAAATATACCGCAGAAAACCGAATGCCTCTCAGCGAGATCGAAAAGATTATGGTTACAGGAGTCGGCTCAACCTTTCTTTCGGGCGCAATCTACGACATTCCCCTTTTTCACCGTATAGAATTTCCCTGTGTCGGTAAAGGCGGACTTTTCCTTTCGGGACTTGATCACGCCATCATCGTATCTATGGGTACGGGTACGGCACTCGTCTATGCCGAAAAAGGCAAAGAAAGCATCTATCTCGGCGGTACGGGAGTCGGCGGCGGTACACTCGTCGGGCTTTCACAGCTGCTCACGGGCATGTCAAAGATCGACAACATCATTGAATGCGCTAAAGACGGAAACCTGCACCACGTTGACCTGACGGTCAACCAGATCACCAAAACCGACGTACACCCCGACCTTTCCCCCGATCTTACGGCGGCAAACTTCGGCAAAGTCAGCGAGCTTGCCACCAAGGGCGACATTGCGCTCGGTCTGATCAATATGATATACGAAACCATCGGTATGCAAGCAGTCTTTGCAGCGCGCGGCTACGGTGTCAGGGACATCGTACTGACCGGTAATATGGCAATTCTTCCTCAGGCACAGGACATCTTTTCCAATCTGAACAAACTATTTGACGTTAATTTTATTATCCCCGGGAACGCGCAGTTTGCCACCGTCATCGGTGCCGCCCTTCTCGGAGCAGAACAGTGAGGCTATTATGACAAGATTTATTTCCTACCCCTTCAACACCCCCTCAAGCGTTACAGTCATTCCCGACGGCGAAGGCGTCTTCGAATCAATCGCAAGCGCACTGAACGCCACCCTGATCTCTGACAAAACCATCCGCAATAACCGTTTTGCTCTCTACGAAGGCGAAAAAGAAAACTACTACCTTTGCCGCTACCCCGCAAGACGCGAGATCCGTAAGGTCATCTGCCCCAAGGTATCCTTTTCAGACCGTCCCCAAAACGATAGCGACCGTCCCTTGAAAAACGGCTGCGCGCTCTATCAAATTGACCTTGACAACCGCCGCATCAACTGCGGTATGTCCTACGTCTATCACCTTGCCGACGGCAGATTTTTCATCATCGACGGCGGCTACTTTACTTACGGCGAACGCGAACGCCTCTACTCGCTTTTGCGCCAACTTCAGCCCGAAGGTGCGCTTGAAATCGCTGGCTGGTTTTTCTCGCACGCCCATCAGGATCACTTCGGTTGCTTTATTGAATTTATCCTGAAATACCGCGACGAGATTAATCTCGAGGCGCTCTACTACACCTTCCCTTCGCTCGCACTCAACGAGGCGGTACGTTGGAAGCAGTCGGATAACGCCACAATGCGCGAATTTGACTATACCGTTGCCAAGGTATTACCCAACGTAAAGCACATCCATCCCCACACAGGCGAAACCTTTACCCTTTCCACCCTTACCATTGAGGTTTTGTTCACCCACGAGGATATCTATCCCGAATCAGTCGGCGCTTTCAATAATACCTCAACCGTTCTCCGCATCACCTGTGAGGGACAGTCAATCCTTTTCCTCGGTGATTTACAAACGGCATCCTGCCGCAAGCTCGAAGCAATGTGGAGCGATTTTCTGAAAAGCGATATCATTCAGGTGGCACACCACGGCTTCAACGGTTCAACCATCGAAACCTATGCACTTGCCGCACCCACGGTCGCTCTCTGGCCAACCGCTTCTTACGGTTACGAAGAGAACTGTACCCGCGAGGTCAACGCCTTTATCATCGCTATGGAATCGGTCAAGGAGCATATCATTGCAGGCTATATGAAGACGAGAAAGCTCTCTCTTCCCTACGTCCCCGGTACTTCCGAGATAATTGAGCTCTGATTTCACGTACGTGAATACGCCGTTGTCGCGATTACGCGACAACGGCGTATTGTTAATTATGCACAAAATTAAATGTCGGTTTTTGTGTAATTGCAACAAAACAGAGATTTCGCAAAATCTTACAAAATCGGCTTGACAAGTAAAGTTTCCTCTGCTATACTACGCTCGTAAATCAAAAGAAAGGAGATAAGAATGAAAACAGATCCCACGAGCGTACAGCATCGCTATAAGATCGAGCTTGTCACCGTATCGGACATCCGTCGCTTTGTCAGTACGGCAAGCGAATGCGAAGGCAGCGTTATGCTTTCGGTAGGCGACACTTTTCTGATCAATGCCAAAAGTCTTCTCGGCGTTATGCTAGCCAAGAATATGGACTGGGCAAATCTCACGCTGATCGCCGAAAACGACTGCTACGAAAGCTTTAAACAGTTTATCGTAAGCTGACTTCACTCTCTTCAAAAGCACGCTTTTGAAGAGCTACATAACGTCAAAAACAACGGATTTTTACCGAATATATATAAATCAGGAATGAAAACATCCTTCATTCCTGATTTTCTTTTTTGCTTTTTTTCAAAATCCGTTTTTCCTTTACGCCGTAGCCCGAAAGATCCGCCTTCATAATAGCAGTAAACATACGGTGGCGAAGTCCCTCGCGCCGTTCTTCAAGAGAAGCGATCAGCATTTTGTAATACTCACGGTCGGTTTCCTTGTCCTCCGGACAAAGACTTTGAATAATCGGCAACTTGTGATGATTGGAAAAACCAATAATCTCACTTTCCTTCGTCAGAACGAAAGGACGAATCACAGTAATATCCTTACGGTCAAGATAGGTAACGGGCGAAAACGTGCCAAGCCTTCCCTCGTTACAAAGATTCATCATAAAAGTCTCAAGCACGTCATCGTAATGATGCCCGAGCGCGAGCTTGTTACAGCCAAGCTCCTTTGCCGTATCATGCAGAATGCCGCGCCGCATTCTCGCACAAAGCGAGCAGGGATTTGACTCCTGTCTGATATCAAAAATAATCTCGGCAAGCGTAGTTTTCACGATGCGAAACTCAATATCAAGAGCCCTGTAAAAAGTCTCAAGCGGCGAAAAATCGCCTCCTTCAAAGCCCATATCGACGGTGATTGCCACCACCTCAAAGGATTTCGGATAAAAACGGCGAAGCTCGCAAAGAGCTATGAGAAGCGCCAGCGAATCCTTGCCGCCCGAAACGCCGACAGCGATCTTATCGCCCTCGTCGATCATACCGTAATCGTCTACCGCGCGTCTTACGCGGGATAATAATCTTCGGATATTAAAAGTCATATTAACTTCCTTCTTACCATTTCAGTTGCCTTTACATAAAATAATAACAAGGCTTATGCCTATCACAAGAAAGGACGACTGTTATGGCAATCAAACTCTATATTGATCAGGGACATAATCCCGAAAATCCCAATGCGGGCGCTGAGGGAAACGGTCTGCGCGAGCAGGACCTCGTTTACGCCATCGGCATCGAGCTTGCCGCACTTTTAGAACAAAATCCAAATTTCGAGGTGAAGCTTTCGCGCCCGGCACCCGAAACCTCACTTGGCGCAACCAACGCCCAAAGCCTTGCCGCCCGTGTCAACGATGCGAATGCGTGGGGGGCTGATTATTTTATCAGCCTGCACGCCAACGCCTCCACCGTCACGTCGGCAAGCGGAAGCGAAGCCTTCGTTTACAGCGCCGATTCTCCTGCATACGAGCTTGCCGAGGATATTCTCGAAAGCCTGTCCGAAGCAACGGGACTTGCTGACCGCGGCGTTTTCGTGCGTCCATCGCTTTACGTTCTCAGGCGTACCCAGATGCCCTCTACCCTCCTTGAGCTCGGCTTTATCACCAATACGGGCGATGCCGCGCTGATGCAAAATAATCCCGAACTCTTTGCCGCAGGGATCTATAACGGTATCGTAGACTATTTCAACGTCTGATTATTGATTGTTTTCATTAAGCACCGACTCATACGCTGACATAATACCGATCTTACCGCTTTCGTAGGTAAGACCACCCTGAAAATAGGCGGTATAAGGCGCGCGAAGCGGACCGTCAGCAGAAAGCTCGATCGACGCGCCTTGCACAAACGCGCCTGCCGCCATAATAACGGGATCGGCATAGCCGGGCATTGCCCAGGGCTCGGGCGTCGCAAAGGAATCAACAGGCGAGCCCGCCTGAATACCGCGGCAAAAAGCGCAAAGAAGCTCGGGTGAGCCGCACTTGACCTGCTGAATGATATCGTAACGCGCCTCATCGTAAGAAGGCTCAACGGCAAAGCCTGCCTTGTTAAACAAATATGCCGCAAGCGCCGCCGTTTTCAACGCCTGCGCCGTAGTGTGCGGTGCATAGAAAAAGCCTTTGAAAAGATCGCGGTTCTGTCCGAAGGTCGCGCCGACCTCACCGCCCACGCCCACCGTCGTCAGACGGTAAGAAGCAAGCTCCACAGCCTGTTTCGTACCAGCAAGATAGCCCCCCGACTGCGCCATACCGCCGCCGGCGTTTTTAATGAGCGAGCCTGCCATCAGATCAACGCCATAGTAAGTTGGTTCGTGCAGCGCGCAAAATTCGCCGTAGCAATTATCCACGTAAATATACGCCGACGATCTTGCTTTTACAAAACGGGCAAGCTCACCGATTTCCTCAGGCGAGAGCGTTTTACGGTCAAGATAACCCTTTGAACGCTGAATATAGACCATCTTCACGCGCGTATCCTTGAGTGCTTCTTCAATCGCCGCGTAGTCAAACGCGTCGGTAAAAGGAATCTCGCGATATTCAATACCGAAATCGCAAAGCGAGCCGTTCCCCGCCTTGCCGGAAATGCCAATAACCTCTTCAAGCGTATCGTAAGGCTTACCCGTGACCGACAGCATTACGTCACCGGGGCGCAGAAGTCCGTAAAGACCAATGGCAAGTGCCTGCGTACCGTTCACAATCGAATGACGGACAAGCGCCGCCTCACATTCAAATACCTCGGCAAAAATAAGATCAAGCGTATCTCTGCCCTTGTCGTTATAGCCGTAGCCCGTCGTACCCGCAAACATCGCATCGGACACACGGTGATTGGCAAACGCCGTCATCACGCGGCGCGTGCCCTCGTAAGCAAGCGTGTCAATCTCTTCAAATCTCGTCTTTAACGCCTCTTCCGCTTCCTTCACGAGCGAAAGTGTCGTTTTCTTAAATATCATACCTTACTTCCTTTTTTTCTTATCATTCGGCAGTTTGGCAACCAAAGCTTTAAAATATCTGCCGCGTTCTTCAAAATTCTTAAAAGCGTCAAAGCTTGCCGAGGCAGGCGATAAGAGAACAATATCTCCTGCCACCGTATTCTGATACGCATAGTCTACCGATTGTTTATAGTTTTCCGTCATCACGACGCGAAGCAACGCCGCATCGTATCCGGACGACGAAACAAGCGCCGTTCTGATCTTGTCAGCCGTCGCGCCGCATAAAATCACGCATTTCGCGTGCTGCAAAAGCCCTGCGGCAAGAGGCGTATAGTCAAGATTTTTATCGTAACCGCCGAGAAGAACGGTCAGTTTTTTCTCACCGAAAGCCGAAAGCGCAGCAAGCGTTCTTGAGGGACTGGAATCAATTGAGCTATTATAATACCGAACACCCTTTACCTCTCTCACAAACTCAATGCGATGCTCAACGCCGCCAAATTCCTTTGCAAGCCGTTTGACAATATCAAACGAAACGATGCCGTAGGTCGCCGCAATCGCCGCCATATAATTTTCGACGTTGTGCCTGCCGGGAATACGGATGTCTGATACTGCCATCACTTCTTTTTCCTCACAGTAGATCATACCATCCATTTCATACACCGTACCGCCGTTGAATGTGCGAAGCGTCGGCATCGGCGCGTGATCGAGAATCAGCCCCTGCGTTTTCAAAAACAGATACTCGTCAAGCTTCGTACGACACAGAGCGTTCATTACAAGAACACCGTCAGAGTCCTGATGAAGAAAGATGTTGAACTTCGCATCGCAGTATTCAATCTCGCTTGTGTGATAATCAAGATGATTGGACGAAAGATTGGTAATAAGAGCAATATCGGGCGACACCGTCATGGTATGCAACTGAAACGAGGACAGCTCGACCACGCAATAATCGTCACTTGTCATACCAAATAGCCTTGGCAGTAAAGGCGCGCCGATATTTCCGCCGAGATAAACCGTCTTACCCGCCAAAGAAAGCAGGCGATAAATCAAAATCGTCGTGGTAGTTTTACCGTCAGATCCCGTAATACCGATGATTTTCGCAGGACACATTTCAAAAAACACCTGCATTTCTGAGGTCAGAACCGCCCCCGCCTTCACCGCCTTTACGAGCGCAGGATGATCGTAACGCATACCGGGCGTTCGGAAAATTATGTCGGCATCAATGCCCTCAAGATATGTTTCACCGAGCGAAAGCATTACGCCGAGAGCGGATAGCTCCTTATACGCATCGCCAAGCGCTTCGGGCGTTTTTTTATCACACGCCGTCACAATAGCACCTGCCGCGACGAGCATCTCGATCAGAGGTCGGTTGGAAATCCCGATCCCGATCACCGTCACACGCTTATTTTCAAAACGCTCTCTGAATTTTTTCTCCGGCATACTACCCCTCCCAATCGCATTCTTTTTCTATTATATACTGCCTCCCCGAAAATTTCAACCGCAACCGTAAAACTTTTCAGGAAAATGAAATAAAATCTATCCCACGCACCCGATATGCCGTCAAATGCATCAGGATTTACAAAAAACAGATCGGATGTCAGAAAAGCCTCTTACACATCCTCTGAGTCGATCACCTTTACACCCTCGCTAAAAAGCGCTTCGGCAAGCACGCCCATACCCGAAACAAGCCGTCCTGAAAAACTGCCGTCGTAAACCTCCTTGACACCGCAGGTTGGACTGCGCGATTTCAGAACCGCACACTCAATCTCATCGGGGGCAATCGAAGTAACAAGCTTCTCTACCGCCGCACGAAGCGCCGCGTCCACCGAACGTCCGTTTTGATCCACGATCACGCCATCCCGAATTTCAATCGGTATACGCGGCACACCAAGTCCCGCAAGCATTTCAGGACAAACGGGAATGATCTCCTTGCCCTCCAAAAACGCTGCCACGCGACCTGAGTAATTATTGCCGCCATTGTATTTGCAGTTTTCACCCAGAAGACACGCGCTCACGATCACCTTCATACGATTCCTCCCGATCATAAACTATTCACAGTATAGCAAAGAAACAAAAACTTGTCAACAAAAAGCACATACTTGCCAACAAAAAAACGGAAAGCAAAGGGAGGCGTACTCCGAAGCTTTCCGTTTTTTGATACTATCGGGCTCGGTATTCATCGGGACAGACGTGATAAAAAACAAGAGCCGCTTTAATACGGCCCTTGTCGCGTCACTCAGCCCGAGAGGAAATGGGACATCGGAACACTGAACTAATTTGCCGCCACAAATCGGCAAGTTAATTTCTTCTGTTGGTTATCTGTATCCGCTTCGGATCGGTATATCACACATCTTTTATTCCGACATATCGTCAGCCGCAAGAAAAGCTCTCGTCTTCTCACTTTTCGGATGATGGAATACCTCGTCGGGCGTTCCCTCCTCCTCGATCAGACCGTCCGCAATAAAGATCACGCGATCGGATACACTGCGCGCAAATTCCATTTCATGCGTTACGATGATCATGGTGCGCTCGGAATCCTTCAGCGAGCGAATAACGCGCAAAACTTCACTCGTCAGCTCAGGATCAAGCGACGAAGTAGGCTCATCGAAACAAAGAATTTCAGGCGAAAGCATCAGCGCACGGGCAATGGCAACCCGCTGTTGCTGACCGCCCGAAAGCTGACAGGGATAAGCATTTGCCTTATCGGAAAGACCGACGGTCGCAAGAAGCGCCTCGGCACGTTCCCTGATTTCCTCGTTGGTTTCACTCTCAAGTCCCTTCTTATGCGCTTCTTTGGCGCGAAGACGGGGCGCGAGCATCAGATTATCAATCGTACTGTACTGCGGAAACAGATTGAACTGCTGAAAAACAAGTCCGAAAGACAACTGCGCCTCGGGTGTTACCACGGGCTTTGCGCCTGCGTGCGCCTCATAAACGGTTTTACCGTTGACGAGAATTTCGCCGCTATCGGCGCGCTCAAGAAAATTCAGACAGCGAAGAAGCGTCGTTTTGCCTCCGCCGGACGAGCCGATAATCGAAAGCACCTCACCGCGCTTCAAGGTGAAATCAATACCTTTTAAGACCTCGACGTCACCGAAATGCTTGCAGAGGTTTTTGACTTCAAGTACGTTCATCGCAAAACCTCCTATGCCTTAAAGTAATCGAGCTTCTTTTCAATCTGACCGAACAGAATCGTGAGAAGTCCAACGAAAAGAAGATAGAATGCACCCGCCACAAACAAAGGCCAGATCAGACCGTCTACAGTCATAAACTCCTTAGCCTCAAAAATCAGCTCGTAAACGGCAATGGTGTTGGCAAGCGAGGTATCTTTGATGAGCGTGATGATCTCGTTGGACATCGGCGGAATGATGCGCTTCACAACCTGAAGAAGGACGATTCGGAAAAACACCTGTGTCTTCGTAAGACCGAGTACCTGCCCCGCCTCATACTGACCGCGTGAAATCGACTGAATACCGCCACGGAAAATTTCCGAAAAATACGCCGCGTAATTGATGGCAAACGCCACGAGCGCCGCAATAAAGCGAGTCGAAAAGGTAGCATCAAACCACGCCCAACCGGTATTCATATCCGGCCATCTGAAAAGCTTGAGCATACCGGGCAGATAGAAGATCGCAAAGATCTGAAGCATCAAGGGTGTTCCGCGTAAGATCCAGACGATGATCTTGGTGAAAATGCTGAGCGGCTTGAACTTCGACATCGTGCAAAACGAAGTCAGAAGTCCGAGCGGAAGCGCAAGCACGAGCGTCAGAGCAAAAAGCATGAACGCCGTAACGAAACCGCCCGCAAGCCGTTCGCATACGTTTAATAACTGTGCCATAAATAGATCGCGAAAAAATCAGATACGGTTACTGAAGAGCCTCAGTGTTAAGACCGACATTATACTTCTCAGCAAGAGCTGCAAGCGTACCGTCTTCATACTTTGCCTTGAGGAACGCATCAAGCGAGGTTTTAAGATCGCTGCCTTTGCGAAGACCGACTGCAAAGATTTCGTCGCCGTAGCTTGCGCCGTCAAGAATTTCAAGGTCTTCATACGCGCCTTTACCAACAACATTCTGTGCCATCGTGATGTCAACGATCGCAACATCAGAAGTCGAACCGAGTACCTCGTTGAGCGCGTCAACCTGAGCGGTTACCTTGCTGATCGAGGCAGCCTGAATGGTTTCTTCCGCAACCGTTGCGCCTGCCGAACCGCCTTCAACAGCAATCTTCGCGTCCTTAACGGTTTGGGCAGTTACAGTCGAGCCCTTCTTGACAACAGCTACCTGCGCATTCTTCGCATAAGATACCGAAAAGTCAATCTGAGGAGCAAGCTCATCGGATGCGGTCATGCCGTTCCATACGAGGTCAATCTGATTGGAGTTCAGCTCAGCTACCTTGTTACCCCAAGTAATGATAACGATCTGGCAATTTACGCCAAGGGACTCTGCGTACATCTGAGCAAGCTCAGCATCAAAGCCGGTCCATTCGCCGTTCTCATCAAGATAGTCCATGGGCGTATATACCGTTACGCCAACAACGAGCTTACCGGCATCCTGAACAGCTTCAAGATCGCTCTGCGTATCGCCGCAACCTACGAAACAGCCAAGAAGCAATACGACCGCCATCAAAATAACAAAAATCTTTTTCATTGTGTGTTCTCCGTTTTTTATAATATTTTATCACTTTATCACGCTAAAGCGACAACGCTAATATCATACCACTTCCGACAGCTTTTGTCAATGACTTTTTTGAAAAAAATCAAAGATATTTATTACCAAAGATATTTATTATACTGTTACAATGCTATCAGACAAAAAAAGCTGTCCTTCGCTCGTACGAAGGACAGCTGCCTGAAAACACACGTTAAGCTGAAAACTTTTTTTAAGCTTAATACAGATCTCTGCCGAAAGAAAAAAGATGAGGAATAAAAAGAATCAACGCAAGCCAGAAGTAAACCGTCAAGCCGACACTGAAAATGCCTCCCAACAATGCAAAAACAGGAGAAGCAATCAGAAGTGCAATGATAATGAAAATGAGATTACCGGTCGCAAATAACGATATCCAGAACAGAAAGATCACTTTTATAATATGCACAAAAAAGAGAAAAATACGAACGGCAAGACTGTCCCTCCAGAAAATCAGCTCGGCGAGCATAATGCCCAAACCGATTCCCACGAGCAAACTCTCGAAGAACGAAAACGTATTGCCGCTCATAACCGCCATCAAAATCACCGCAACGCCCCCAAGAGAAAGCGCCGTAATGTACCTTGCTTTACTCATAATATACCTCCGTACGTAAATTTGATGCACATATTGTAACATAAAAAGAATATTATGTCAAGAATAATTGAGACAAAATTGAGAAATTTGAAATTGAGACAAAATTGAGAAATTTGAGATCTTATACTTCCTGCAAAAACCTAAGAAATGTCCTTTGTTTGACGATAAACTTGCGCAGAATTCAATTGTGTTGTGATTTCATGTGGACAATAACGTTTGTTTGTGGTATAATGTTTCATGAAGTGATTGAGTCCTTTCTGTTGTTTGGGATTAGGGGTAATTCTATTTCAACAGAACTCAATCACTTTTTCTATGCTTTTTTAAATTTCGGTCTCACATCTATTGTAACACTACATTCTTGTATTAGCTTACTCATCAAAAGGGATTTAAAATTTGACAAATGTATGGTAGCACAATGATAAGTATTATTTTCATGCTCCACTCCTTCTGATTTTTTGAATTATTTTGCCAAATATTCCGAAATGCGGGAAACCAACAATTGATACCGCTTTTGCGTGTCTGCATTTTTGCCGCAGTATTTCCTGTCCATTTCTTCGTTTGGTTCGTAATTGACGGGTATGTGATATAAATCGAACTGTTCGACTGTAAGGTCAATATAATGCCCATCGATTTTATTGAAATAATGTGTTCCGCCACCGCTCACGCGTATGCGGTGGATGCTTCCGCCAAACATGTCATAAACGAGCATTGCGGTTATGGCGCACTGTCCGTATGACGGATCATTCGGTACCCACTCTGCTTGGCATGACGGATATGCGGTTTCTTTGCTCCAGCAGTTACGCAGCACCGCATATAGGTCGCCCAGTGTTTGCAATCTGCTGTTGCCTTGCTTTTTCCTTTGAAATGAAGCAAATTCCTCTCCGTAGAATTTCCGTTTCATACCGTACCTCAACCACGTGCCGCTTTTGCTCTTGCATAGTACGCCATAATTTTCGGATGTGCGTCTGTTGTCACCTTCAGCTTGAGGTCATTGTAATCGACTTCACCCAGTGCTTCATTATACTGGTTATAATTGCTGAATGCGTCCGAACTGCGTATTTCCATCAAAGTTTCAAAATAATATGACAGTTGCGCTACGCTGGTGGGAATACTTGAATACTTGTAATCGCTACCCGTCATCCTGGCAATAGTGTCTGCTGCCTCGCAGATTTTGCTAAACAGTTCGGTCATCATCTGCTGAACGCTTTCATCGCCTGTGGGTGTCAAGTAAACCATGTCGTACCATAGGTCACCAAGCTCTGATGTACCGCCTTTGCCAGTCAACTCATAGTATAGGTCATTCCACGATTCTTTTGATGCCCGCAATTCCCGTCCGGAAAAACTTGTAGCAGAAGCAACTTTATTGTCGAAAATTCGCTTTATGCCCGCGTACATGTTTCGCCCGTCATTGCTGATCAGCTCTGCATCGTACTCCAATGCGATCATGATTGGCATGGCGTTGATAATTTTCAAATAGTGAAGTCGCCGCGAATGCAAATCAGTAAGGCCTGTCTCCGTGTTGTCAAGCAGATGATTAAATGCGTCTGCTATTTGTTTCTCTAACTGATCGTATTTCGGAGCGTTCATTTTGGATGCGCGTTGTTCGTCTGCCTTTTCTTTTGCAATAATGTCCGCCAGCGTGAGTTTTCCGCTTTTTTTCTTTTCGGCTGCCTCTGCTTCCTTGATAGCATCATGAACAAATAACGCTTTAATAGTATCCCAAAATCCCATGTGCATCTCCTTTTATTACGATAATTATTTTTTCTTTTTACACAGTTCGCTGTAAATAACCTCTGCGAGTGCGCTCATAATAGCGCACCTCCAATCCCATTCCTACAAATGGGCATACTAAGTTGCCAAACATTATAGCATAAATTTTCCACTTTTACAATGGGTTCGCGTCATTTTTTCGCGACTCGTTCCGAATATTTCGTACTTTTTTCATTTAAATCCCGTAGCGAGCTGCTTTTCCAACTTCTTTGCAAAGCAAAAAACTCAATTTACAAAGCAAAGAAACACAAAAAGTAATGTGCCGTTTTGCTTCCTCCAAACGCCAAAACAGGAATTGGCGCAATCTGGTCAACCGTTCCAACCCCTGTTTTGCGCTATTTTGGCTTGTTTTTGCGGTATTTTGCCCTTAAGAGCAAGAAAAAACCTCTCTTGTCTTAGTAGACAAAAGAGGTTTCTTTCGTGTGAGTAATCTAAAATTTTGATACAATTTTATAATGGGTGCAAATTTTGCAGTTATGGGTGCATTGCCGGAATAGGTTTTGCACCCATTTTTGTTCGATAAATTAGATTGTTTATTTAGTGCAAATATTTTTGGAAATCAATAAATCAAGAAGTTCTTGTGAATGGTCAATGCAAATATAACCCTGTTTGAACTTTAAAAGTATGTAAATACGATTTTCAAACACATAGTAGCACCTGATTTCTTCATAAGTGTACGATTTTAATTCGCCGTTGCTCTTAGAGGAAACAATTTTATCGTCGCCGAAGGTGTATTTTATCGTAGTTACAATGCTGCCTGCCTTTTGGAGCGATTTTTCAACTCTTTTTCTGATAGATTTATCGCTATACAAAATGGGGCTTATCAAAAATACTACAGCCATTATAGCAAAAAAGATACCAGGTATTAGCGTTTTATAAACCTCTGAATTAAGTATATTCGCAACAATACCAACAACACCTAACATAAGGCACAACAGCCCCATTAAAATCGTTTGTTTTTTATTTAATTTAGTGCTTGCCTTGTAATCCGCTTTTACATATCCAACAATTACTTCTTCGTTATATTCGGTGATAAATTCTAACTCCTTCATTTTAGATATGCTGTTACCCCTTTCGATAATTTTTCAGTTTAGTATAGCATATTTTTTATTTAAATGCAACAGTTTTTGTTCACAGTTTTGATTATCAATAATTGAACGATACCCCATAAATTGAACGAAAAGGGTATAAAGTGAACGATTTATATTTTACGGCAAAAAACAAAAAAAGGCTTGCAAGGACGAAAGCCATCCCGGCAAGACTACATTTTGCTATAAAATTCATAAAAAATGGGCAAAACACCCCTATTTTGGCAATAAAAAAGCCATAATACCGATATTTTTCGT
>CAZMAF010000018.1:0-27954 GCA_964564225.1 uncultured Lachnospiraceae bacterium | reverse complement strand
ATTTCAAGGAGGTGATATAATGATTAAGAAAACAAGGGAGCGCACCATTCCAAGAGAACCCTATAAAGTTAGAAACTATTATGTTACGGTTCATGCTGTTAAAAGAATGAACGAAAGACATATTTCAAAAGGTCAGCTTTACTACAATTTGACTCGAAAGCCACTCGAGGTCACAAAGATAAAATTTGATAAGGATGGCAGACCGTCATATCGCAGAAGTTCTAAAAACAAAATCACATCTTCAATTAATCCGTACAATAAAAATGTAGTATCTGTAAATAGGCTTCACACAAAAAAATATGCCCAACTTATACAAAAATGTAACAGGAGAAAGAAATAATGAAATTATCGAAAAAGAGCATTGCTTTTATTGAAGAATATGTTTTACCTCAAATGGGAATAACGATTGTCACCGACGGCAACATTTCAGATATTGTTGATTTCATTACTGAAAATTTTGAAATCCCCTTAGCACAAGCCAAAGAAAGTGGCGAGAGAATCGATGATAATCTTTTAGAGTTGGCAGCTTCGGTTGTTACAGAAATCACAACACATCCCGACTGGTAACAAAAGAATTCAAAAAAGCCAAAAAGAAAAGGAGATTTTTTTAATGATAGATTTAACGAAATACAATCTTGACGATGACGATATCATGTTCCTTATTCAGACGGAAGATTGGTGCATTAACGGACAGAGCGAAATTATATTGGAGTACAAAGGAAAATCCTTTGTTTTAGAGCCGCACGGCAAAGCTGTACAGGTTTATGCCTATGGCGAGGTTTTAGGAGATTATGAGAGCTTTGATGATTTGTTACTCAACTATAAAATAAACGGCAAACCACTGATTGAACTTGTAAAAGAGCTTGAATACGGAAACTGATTAAAAAAATAACATTACTTTTGCGACAGCAAAAACTTCACTAACAGAAAAAGAGCAGACACATAAGGTTTTACGCCTTGCGTGCTTGCTCTTTCTGCTTGTAAAATGGGTTTGGGGTTAGCCCATATTTGTTTTTGATTAGTCAAATGCGATGCTCGCGCTTAGCGGTTTCACTTAGCGATTCCACTTAGCGGTTCTTTCAAATTCTCCGCTAAGAACATCACCCATTGTTTCGTGTGTTTTTTGTTTATAGAGTTTTGACGCGTACAAAAGGCGGGAAGCTGTCCGGGCTTTTTTGCATTCGCTTCCATTCTTCTTTATAACCGGAATAGTAGATTTCCAAAAACGTTCTGCATTTCGCAAAGGCTCTTGCTTCGATATGGGTAACGGAGTGTTCCAGGGCGAGATGCTTTATCGATACGCAGCCCTCGAAGGCAGAAGCTTCAATTTTTGTGAGTCCTTCAAATAAAAGGACGTGCCAGAGTGAGCGGCAATGGTAAAAAGCAAAGCGACCGATTGACTTCACAGCTTTGGGGATTGAAACCGAGGTCAGTGCGCGGCAGCCTGAACAGAGAGAATCGGGGATACGGTCGAGTTTTTCGGGCAACGTCAGGGTTTTGAGCGCGGAACAGTTGGAAAATGCTCCGTTTCCGATTGACGTTACGCCGTTCGGAAGCCGTATTTCTTCGAGCGCGGCGCAGAAGCTGAAGGCGTCGTTGCCGATCGTGCGTAGCTCCGGGGAAAAAGAAATCTTGCAAAGCGCTGAGCAAGAGGTAAAGGCGAAGCTGCCGATCTCTTTTACATTTTCGGGAAAAACGATGTGTTTCAGAGCCGAACAGCGATAAAACGCCTGCTTTCCGATGCGGGTTATGCCGCTTGGCAGACTGACGGCGTTAAGGTTTGTGCAGCCGCTGAAGATCTCATCTGCTATCTCGGTCAATCCGCCCGACAGCTTCAGTCCCGTGAGTGCCGAGTTGTTTTTGAACGCGCTTTTACCAAGCGTCTTCACGCTGTTTGGAAGGGCAATTTTGACAAGTGACGAGCAGTTTTCAAAGACGCCGTCCCGGATAGCGATGAGGGATTCGGGCAATCGGATTGTTTTCAGCGACGTACAGTCCTTGAAGGCTTCCGTTTCGATTGCGGTGACGGTCGTGGGAAGGCGTATTTCTTCGAGTGTGGGATTTCCCATAAACGCTTGTCTTCCGATTCCGGTTATGGGCTTGTCCTGATAGCTTGAGGGCAGGACGACAGTCTTTTCATGACTCAGAAAGCGGCGCACCGTATACCCTTCTTCGTTTGCTTCAAACGTAAAATAATCAGGTGAAGTCGGCTGTTCTTCCTCGTCTGCCATAAGCAGCTTGGGTTTTGACGTCAAGCGTTCAACGATCGTCTCGATCATGCCGTCAAAATAAGGCATACTGAACAAAACGCTGTTAATGCGAGGGATTTCGGCAATATCCTCGGGAAGATATCTGGGGAATACAAAATCGGGAAGACAGATCGGGATGATATTCTTTTGATAGTCCAACGCGGTGACGATTTCCTGCCGTACCCAGTCGTTCTCGTCGCGGCAACGGTCGAGCGCATTTTGGGGTAGTACCAAAAGAAAATCGTTACAGTTTTCGATGGCATCGGTAATTCTCGTATCAAAATAGCCGCCTTGCAGGGAGTCAAAGTCATAAAACACTGTAAACCCGCGGTTTTTCAGCGCTTCGCAAATCAGCTTGGCGCTGACGTCTCCTCCCGCTCGCCGATAAGAAATAAAAATCTGTTCGTTCATTGTCGTATTCTCCGTTTTTTGCGTAGCTCTGTTTTCAGTATACACGAAATCGTAAGATTTGTCAAGTTTCGACCTCCTGATTTGTTTTTTTGCGGCATCGAAATCGTTTTTTTACTTTTCCCCGATTCTCGGTAGGAAAGGTATTGACTTTTTCGTTCTGAAATGCTATACTTTTCTCGCAACCTTATCTAGTCAGAGGTAGTTATGACGACCGTTATTTTTATTCTTGAAATTATCGGCACGATTGCGTTTTCCCTGTCGGGCGCGATGGTTGCCATCAAGCGCGGTATGGATATTTTCGGCGTGTGTATTCTGGGGCTGACGACTGCCTGCGGCGGCGGTATTGTCCGCGACGTGCTTCTCGGCAGTACCCCTCCCGCCGCCTTTGTCAATCCCGTCTATGCCCTTGTTGCCATCGCGACTGCCGCAATTGTTTTTTTGCCTTGCGTTCGCCGTGTTTTTGCCGAGCATCCCAAGCTTTACGAGCATTCAGTTCTCTGGATGGACTCGATCGGACTCGGATTGTTTACCGTCATCGGTATCCGAACGGCTTACACGCACACTGATTCCTTTAATCTGTTTTTCTACCTCTTTCTCGGCGTGATCACAGGTGTTGGCGGCGGGGTTTTACGCGACATGATGTCGAAAAACGTCCCGTACATATTTGTCAAGCATTTTTACGCCACCGCATCGCTCATCGGCGCGGGCGTGGCTACCTTTTTTCTGTATCTGGGTCTGGAATACATCGCGATCTTCGCGGGCGCGCTCGTTGTGGTGGTGCTTCGTCTTCTTGCCGCGCATTTTCTCTGGTCGCTTCCCAAGGCGCATGAGCTGACCGAAGAAGAGTTGTATGCGCACGTGATCGAGCATAAGTGATACCTTAAATAATTTAAACCGCTTCTTGAAGCGGTTTTTTATTTTTTTACGTCCTTTCGGCATTTTTTGCGTGTGTTTCTTAATATAATGAAAAAAACAGGCTGAAAACGAAAGGATATTGCTATGAGGATCATTGCGCTTTTATACAAGATCCGTATGAGGATTTTTCGCCGTAATAAGCGGCTTTTTTATATCAACGGCGCTGAGGCACTTCCGAAACCGCTGACACCCGAGGAGGAGTCGGCACTTCTTTTGCGGATGGAAAAGGAGGAGTCGGTGCGTTCGCTTCTCGTTGAACATAATCTGCGGCTCGTGGTGTACATCGCAAAAAAGTTTGAAAGCACGGGGATCGGTATTGAGGACCTCATTTCGATCGGTACGATCGGACTTGTGAAGGCGATCAACACCTTTCGTCCTGAGAAGAATATCAAGCTTGCCACTTACGCTTCGCGTTGTATTGAAAACGAGATTCTGATGTTTCTTCGCAAGGGGCAAAATCAGCACGAGCTTTCTCTTGAAGAACCTCTGACGGGGGATACCGACGGTAACGAATTACTTCTTTCGGACATCCTGAGCAGCGAGGATGATCAGATTTACAAGGAGCTTGAAAGTGAGGAGGACCGCAAAATTCTGCACGCGGCGCTTGCCTCGCTTGATGAGCGAGAAAAAATCATTATTTCGCTTCGCTTCGGGCTTGTGGACGGCAAGGAAATGACACAAAAAGACGTTGCCGACCTTCTCGGTATTTCACAGTCTTACATATCACGCCTTGAAAAAAAGATTATTGCCCGTTTGCGCGAGGAGATCGGGGATAAGATTTAGGGACGTTGGTTTGGGTAAATTGAAGTCTGTTTGATCAATCGGAATTTGTTGCTCCACGTCCCGACCGTTTTCAGAAACTTGCGCTTATTAAGCGCTGTCAGGAAGCATGAGCGTTTGATAAGCGCTGCGAGCTAACGTGGATTCTGCCTGCACTCGTCTGCTTTTTAAAAAGCGAGGCAAAATTTTTTAAATGCAGTGCAATACCGTAACGTTTGAATGCTCATTTAAAATTTCTTTCTCTGTCCGGAAAGTTTTTGAAGTGGCTTGGGGAAATCTTTTTTTAAAAAGTTTTCCCGAAAGAACGGATGTTCACAAAATGTTTACAACTAATGTCGGAAAAGGCGGGAATAAGTGTTTGCATTTCGGCTGAAATTGTGGTACAATGTAGTCACAGAATGAAGATATTGTACAGATTTCACGAAATGGGAGGGCTATATGGAACCGTTAAAGCCAAAGGAACAGGAAATGTACGATTATATTTGTCAGGTACTGCGGCGCTCGGGTTTTGCGCCTACTGTCCGTGAAATTCAGGATGCTTTGGGCATTAAATCTACCTGTACCGTTCACGCCTATCTTGACCGCCTTGAACAAAAGGGCTATATCAAGAAATCGCCCGGTAAGAGCCGTACGATCCGTACGAGTGAAGTGGAATCGCAGGTGAGAAGCGAAACGGTACGTATTCCGCTTGTCGGACAGGTTGCCGCGGGCACGCCTATTCTTGCAACGCAGAATATTGAGCGATACATTGATTTTCAGTTTACGGGAAGAGCCTATAATCCGAATGAGCTGTATGCGCTTCGCGTCAAGGGCGATAGTATGATTAACGTCGGTATTCATTCGGGCGATATTATCATTGTAAAAAAACAGTCGCACGCCGAAAACGGACAGATTGTGGTTGCCTTGATCGAAGATGAGGCGACGGTCAAGACCTTCTACCGCGAAAACGGTCATTTCCGTCTTCAGCCCGCAAACGACACCATGCAGCCCATTATTGTCAAGGATTTGATGGTGCTTGGCAAAGTCGTTGCCTGCATTAAATATTTTGATTGAGGCAACCGATGAAAGAGAAAACTACCTACAATCCTTACGGCGTTAAGGACAAGGACGGTTTTTCGAGGCTTTCTCGCATTACGGTCTGGTTTTGTCCTCTGATCAGTCTTGCTCTTTATTTTTTTGCGTATCAGCTTCTCGTTGCCAATCGTGCGCCCGAGCTTTTCGCTACCGTCGTGTATTATCTGACCGAGGCGTTTTCAACGGCAACTCTCTTTGCTTTTCTTGCGCTTCTCATCCTGACGGTCGCACATGAGGAACGGGCGATGACGAAAAAGCTGCTTTTCCGGGAGGCGCTTTCGCTTTTTTTGATTTCCTTTGTTCTTCGCGTGTTTTGGTATATTCTGACCGTTTTTCTTGACAATCTCGGCTTTCTTGGCGGGTTTTATCTTAACGACGTTACGCTTTCCTATCTTTTCGATATGAGCGCGTTCAATTTTTGGATGAAGCTGATCGTACCTTCTTCTCTCGGCGTTTTGTCAATGTTTTTCGTGATTTTTCTTTCGCTTTATTTTGCGAAGAAGGTTTACGCCAAGGGGCTTCGCGGTAAGACTGATGACAGGCTTTTGAAAATTCCGATCTTTGTCTATCTTGCGGTTTCGGTTGTTTTTGCCGTTATCAATACGGTGATGACGATTGTTGATATTGGTTTTGCCCTGACCTTTCCCGTTGTCTTTACCCTTCTTCTTCCCTATGTCGAGATTGGCGTCCTGACCGTGATCGGACAGTATGTGATCGGTGAGATCGTTGCGCGCTTTGACAAGTAAAACGAGGCTGTTTATGAGTATAATTGAAAACCGCAAGCCGGGCATCCGGCTTGCGGTTTTATCTGTTATTCAGGCTTTTCCCCGTCAGACGGGGTGGCATTTTCGGGAGTCGGAGGCGTCTGTGGGGGCGTCTGCGGAGGCATTGGCGGACGGTTATAAGGCGGCATCGGCGGACGTTGACCGTAATAGGGGGGATAGGTTGGAGGGGGCGTTTGCGGCGGCGTAGGATTTTCCCTTTTCTTTTTCGCACGTTTTCTCTTTGAGAGCTTCACGATCATAATGATGCCGAAGGGGATCAGACCGATGGTAAAGAGCGTGGGGAAATTGCCGATGAAAAAGACGGTGAGATCGCCGAAAAATTCAATAACGCCGAGGAAGCTGTTTGCGAAGGTGTTTCCGATGCGCTTGAAAAATCCTTCTTCCTCAACTTCTTCTTCGTTTGCTGCCTCGGTCAGGGTGAGGTTGATTGTGCTGTATGCCGTGCGCTTTTCGTACTCGGCAAGAAGCGACTTCGTTTTTTCAAGCTCGGTGATGAGATCGGTGATGTGCGACGAAATCTGGAGCGCTTTATTGTAATCGGTTTCTTCTTCAAACATTTTTTGCATGGTAGCAAGCTCGGTTTCGAGCGCCTTGATACGGCTTTCGGTGTCAACGTATTGCGCGGTGATATCTTCGCTGGATACTTTTGCCGAGGTAATCTTTAAATATGCCGAAAAGGAATCGGTAAACGTCTGACATTTGTCTGCGGGAATTTTCAGAGTCGCGCTGATTTTCTTGCCGTTGTATTCATTGTACTCGTAATTTGAGTTTGCGATATAGCCGCCAAGGGCAACGAGCTCTTCTTTCAAGGCGTTGTAGTCTTCGTCGAAGTTGTCGCTGTAAGCATAGACGGTCATGGTGACGATGATCTTGCCCTGCTGGGCTGCTGCCGATGCATCAAGTCCGGCTGCTGTGTCCGAATTTGCACCGTTTTCCAAGACGGCGCTATCTGATTCTCCGCCGCAGGAAACGAGCGTTATGCTGAGTAAAATGAGTGCGAGAAGAATACAGAAAAATCTTGAAAGTTTTGCGGTTTGTTTCATAAAATGTCATCCTTTCCTGATAAAAAGTAGGGGGATCTTGCTTACAGTATAGCACTTTTGGCAAAGAAAGTCAAGACTTGGATGCGGGAAGATAGAAAAATGACGGTAAAGTGTAGAATTATTCTTGTGTTTTTTGGTAATTGTGACGAAAGGTGTGTCAAAGTAAACAAAGAGACATCCCTTCTTTTGTTAAAAAAGTATAAAAAAACGTCGATTTTTCGGGATAAATTCTTCGTTCAATTTGTAACATCCTCTTGCAATGTGAGGTGTGGCGTGCTATAATACTATTATATAGTAGGATAGTGTGCGTGTTTGGCATATCCTGCCGCCAGACGAAAGAGAACGGTCTATGATTTTTGCTCAGAACAACGGAAAATTCCCACTTCCCGTGGGGGCAGTGCAGCCGTTTTCCTATTACGGCGTACACAGTGAGCATCGACAGAACGAGCGGCTGTATACTTTCCGCTTGTTTATGCCCGATGCCGACAGTGTGTCGCTCGTCGCGGGATTTATTTCCTGGGAGCAGGGTAAAAAAATGACGCGCCTTGATAACGGCGTATGGGAGCTGACGCTTACGACCGATCGCTCGCTTGAAGGAAAATGCTATAAGTATAAACTTGTTCTTGACGGCGCGGTGTTTTACGTTTGCGATCCGTTCGCAACCTGCGAGGAGGGATGCGGCGGCGGCGCTTCGGTGATTGCTACCGAAATTCCAAAGCCTGATCCGATCGTCAGGGAAAAGGGCGAGCGCCCGCTTCATCTGTTAGAGGTGTCGCTTGCCTCCTTTATGACGAGGCGCAACCGACTCCCTTTGGAGGAGGGTGGCGCTTGCTGTTACCGTGAGCTTGCCGAAAAGCTCGTGATTTACGCCAAAAGCACAGGATATACGCATATTAAGCTGCTTGCGCGCGATAAGGGCGATGCTGTTTCGCTTTTTGCGCCCTCTCCCCGTCACGGAAAGCCCGAGGACTTTTCGGAGTTTGTCGATATTCTTCATAAAAACGGCGTTCGTCTTCTGGTTTCCTTTTATTATCCCGAAACCGAAAGAGAAAGCGAGCTGACGATTTCTGCTTCGGCGTGGTTTTTGTCGCAGTACGCCGTTGACGGTGTGTATTTTGAAGAAAGCACGGGCGTCGTACCGCAGCCTTGTTTTCAAGAAGGGCTGTCATGTCTTGAATTTCGCTATCCCGATGCGCTTTTTGTAAGTGATTCAATTGATAAGCCGGACTCTTTTTGTTATCGCAGCAGCAACCGTGAGGACGCTTTTGCCCATCTTTTTTCTGTGCCGTCTGACGTAAGGTGCGATGCGCTTGCTTCGTTTTTTCCCCGTCTTTGTGAGAAGGGCGTTTTTGCCTCGCAGTCAAAACGCCTGACACGCGGAGGAGAGACTTCCTTGATGGAAAGCTTTTTCGGAATCTACGAGCAGAAATTCGCCGCCAATCGACTGTATCAGTTCTTACTTATTGTAGCAAAGGGTCCGAAGCTTTCGTTTATGGCGCAGTCGCTTGCACCCTTTCGCCCGTGGCGTGAGGAGCTTTTGCCGGAATGGTATATGGCGGATTTCAAGCTTCACCGTGCGCACCGTCGTTATGTTCGCGCGCTCAATCAGCTGTATCTTGAAACGCCGATTCTTTACCGCAGCGATACGGTGATTTCAGTTTTATCCTACGATTCCGACCGTCTTGTTTTTTCACTGAAGCTGACCTCGTCCGAAGGCGAGCTTCTTGTCGTTTGTAACGCTTCGGATCGGCATGCGGAAAATTATCCGCTTGCCGCCGTATCACCTTTTTATACCGAGCTTTTTTCTTCCGATGAAGAAAGCTTTGCGGGTGAGGGCTATGTCCACCGCATTACGCTTGAAGCGCGCGATGGCTATATTCACCTGGATCTTGCACCGCTCAGCGCGGTGATTTTGCAGCCACGGCTGTAATACATCAGCAATATTTTATTTGGGGGTTATTGTATGTATCACAAGAAAGAATGTGTTGCCATGTTATTGGCAGGCGGACAAGGCAGCCGCCTTTACACCTTGACTGAAAAAACTGCCAAGCCTGCCGTTCCCTTCGGAGGAAAATACCGTATTATTGATTTTCCCCTTTCTAACTGTGTGAATTCCGGCATTGAAACGGTCGGCGTTCTGACACAGTATCAGCCGCTGGAACTTAACGAGTATATCGGAAATGGCTCGGCGTGGGATCTTGACCGCACCTTCGGCGGTGTGATGGTACTTCCTCCCTATCAGGGCAATAAATCTGCCGACTGGTATAAGGGTACGGCAAATGCCATCTATCAGAACCTTGCCTTTATTGACCGTTATGATCCCGAATACGTGCTGGTGCTTTCAGGCGACCACATTTATAAGATGGACTATGCGGCAATGCTTGATTTCCACAAGAAGAATGAAGCCGATTGCACGATTGCCGTTCTTGAAGTTTCGCTTGAGGAGGCATCGCGTTTTGGTATTATGAATACCGACGGTAATAATAAGGTGTACGAGTTTGAAGAAAAACCGAAGCATCCCAAGAGCACCAAGGCTTCCATGGGTATTTATATTTTCAATTATAAGAAGCTGAAGCAGTACCTTATCGACGATGAAAACACCGAAGGCTCGGCAAATGACTTCGGTAAGAACATTATTCCCAATATGCTGAATGCGGGCGAAAAGCTTTACGCTTACCCCTTTTCAGGCTATTGGAAGGACGTTGGTACAATCTCGTCGCTCTGGGAAGCCAATATGGACCTGCTTGGTGAAAAGCCGATCTTCAATTTGCACGACCGCGCATGGCGCATCTTCTCGCGCACCTCGGCACTGCCTCCGCAGTATATTGCCGACGGTTCGGTAATTGATAACGCTATTATTTCCGAGGGCTCGAAGATTGCGGGCACTGTCAAGCATTCGGTGCTTTTTAACGGTGTTACGGTAGAAGCGGGTGCTGTTGTTGAAAATTCGGTTATTATGGGCGGCGTTACCGTGAAGGCGGGCGCGCGCGTTGTGAATACCATCATTGCGGAAAACACTACCGTTGGCGCAGGCGCTTCAATCGGTGACAATGCAAAGCCGGGTGAAAATATTACCGTTCTCGGCTCGGGACTTTCCATTCCCGCAGGTATGACGGTGGGCGGCGGTCTTCTGATCAACGGCGATGCGCTTTCCGAATTGGTTTAAGAGGAGGATTTTACGATGTCTACTACCGGTATTATTTTTTCAAATCTTCACGATATGTCGATTGCCGATCTGACACGTCGCCGTACGATGGCGTCTGTTCCTTTCGGTTGCCGTTACCGCCTCGTTGACTTTGCGCTTTCCAATATGGTTAACGCGGGCATTTCGGATATCAGCGTGGTTACGCATAACAATTATCGCTCTCTGATGGACCATCTCGGAAGCGGTAAGGACTGGGATCTTGCCCGCCGTGCGGGCGGTCTTAAAATTCTGCCCCCTTTTATCACGACCAATCAGGGTGAGGGTATGGCGCTTTACGACACCCGTCTTGAAGCATTAAAGAATATTCAGGGCTTCATAGCCGATCTGACGAGCGATACCGTCGTTCTTTCCGACTGTGATGCCATCTGCAATATTGATCTGCGCCGCGTGATTGAGTATCACACCGCAGAAGGCGCGCACGCGACTTGCGTGATTGCCAAGAAGACTCTGACCGAAGAAAATTGCCGGAATTACCGTGTCGTTACGTCCAATAGCGATAACAACGTTCTTGATATTCTGGTACATCCCAAGAATATTTCGGGCGAGCATGACGTACTCATCAACGTATGGGTGTTTGACCGCAGCTATTTGCAGTCGATGATTGCGGATGCTTCGGCTCACGGCTATAAGAGCTTTACTGCCGACGTGGTACTGCGTAATCTTGATAAGTTCGTTTATAAAACCTACCGTTTCGACGGTTACTATGCAAGTGTTGAGTCGCTTGCCGGTTATTTTGCCGTGAATATGGAGCTTCTTAACGAAGACGTGCGTGACGCGCTCTTTGCCATTAAGGACCGTCCGATCTATACCAAGGTCAGAAACTCTGCTCCCGCAAAATACGTAGAGGGCGCGACGGTGAAAAATTCGATGATCGCTGACGGCTGTATCATCGAGGGCACGGTTGAAAATTCCATTCTTTTCCGCGGCGTACACGTCGGCAAGGGCGCTGTCGTTAAAAACTCGATCCTATTTCAGGATACGCAGGTGCTTGCAGGTGCTTTTGTTAATTGCGTGATCGCTGATAAGAACGTCGTGATCCGTGATGGTGTGACGCTTTCGGGACATCCTTCGATGCCCTTCTATATCGAAAAATACAAAATGATCTGAGCTGCAAGGCTTTGTCAGAAAGGATCAGATTATGACCAGAATATTATTTGTTGCAGCAGAGGCAGTTCCCTTTGCTTCGACGGGCGGTCTTGGCGACGTGATCGGCTCGCTTCCCGAGGCGATCGTCAAAACCGATAAAACCGCTGATGTCCGCGTCGTGCTTCCTTTACACGAGAAGATTTCGGCAGAGTGGCGCGCCAGAATGAAAAAGATTACCGAATTTACCGTTTCACTTTCCTGGCGTAACCTTTACTGCGGTGTCTGGGGATTGAAGAAAGGCGGCGTGCAGTATTACTTTATTGATAACGAGTATTACTTCAAGCGCGCAAAGCTTTACGGCGAGTTTGACGATGCCGAACGTTATGCCTTTTTTTCAAAGGCAGCGCTTGAAATGCTGTCTCATATTGACTTTTATCCCGATATTCTTCACGCGCACGACTGGCAGGCGGCGATGGCGGTGATCTATCTCCGCCGTCAGTATAACTATCCCGATATTCACACGGTTTATACCATTCACAACATTGAATATCAGGGCGTTTACAATTTCGCTATTCTATCCGACGTGCTTGGGCTTTCTGAGAAAGACCGCGAGACTGTGGAATATAACGGCGACATCAATTTCACGAAGGGCGCGATCGTCTGCTGTGACAAGCTGACAACGGTCAGCCAGAAATATTCCGAGGAGATCCGCACGCCGTTTTACTCTTACGGGCTTTATCACGTCATCAACCGTTTTGCCTTCAAGACGATGGGCATTGTGAACGGTATTGATTACAAGGAATATAATCCGAATACCGACACTTCGATTTCCGCAAACTTCTCTGCTGCGCGAAATCTGAAAAATAAGACGGTATGTAAGACCGTTCTTCAGGAAAAAGTGGGGCTTACCGTTGACCCCGACGTTCCGATGGTTGCAATGATCACCCGTCTGGCTTCGCATAAGGGGCTTGATCTCGTCAAGCGTGTGATCGACGAGGCGATTGCAAGCGAAGATATGCAGTTTGTTCTGCTCGGTACGGGTGAAAAGGATTATGAAGTCTTCTTTGCTGAACTTGAAGCAAGATATCCCGGCAGAGTCCGCGCGCTTCTTGAGTTCAATAAGAAGCTCTCGAAGGAGATTTATGCTGCTGCTGACCTTTTCCTGATGCCCTCTAAGAGCGAGCCTTGCGGTCTTTCGCAGATGATGGCATCGCGTTACGGCGCGGTTGCGATCGTGCGCGAAACGGGAGGCCTTTACGATACGATCAAACCCTTCAATCCCGCGACGGGTGAGGGTAACGGTATCACCTTCGTGACCTATAACGCTCACGATATGCTTGATGCCATTCGCCGTGCGCTCGCGATCTACCGCACCCCTGCTTTCAAGGTGCTTCGCAAGAATGCAATGACTACCGACTTTTCGTGGGGTATTTCGGCAGAACGCTATCTTGCCATGTACGAGGAAGTTCTTTCTCTCTATTAAAAATTATACCTTGCAGTTGCCGATATTTCGGCAACTGCAAGGGGTTTTAATCGACGAAAGGTTTTATTTTTGTTCCGTTTTGAAAGTGAAGCGCCTTATCGGAATTATGATACCGTTTTGATAATTTCGGATTTATACTTCAATAGGGATAAGCGGCGTATTTCTCAAAAATAAAGCTTTCCGTCGGGTAAAACCGATAAGCACTATATATACTACGACGAAAAGGAAGATCAATTATGGCAAAAATTGCGAAAACGACGCAGAACGATACCACCGCACCCCTGACGGGCGGCGGTAAACTTCCGTCGCTCACGAAAAAATATTTGCGCGAGCTTCTTGAGATCAAGCTTTCCCGTTTCTACGGCACAACGCCCAAGGAAGCGAACAAGGATCAGATCTATCGCGCGCTTCTTTTGGCGGTCAAGGATATTTTGTCGCAAAAGAGAACTGAATTCAAGAATAACGTTAACAATCAGAAGGGCAAAAAGATCTATTATCTCTGCATGGAGTTTCTGATCGGCAAAAGCCTTCGCAATAATTTAATGAATCTCGGTATTGCCGACAAATTTGAGGGTATTCTTGCCGATATCGGCGTATCTCTCGACGAGCTTTACGACATTGAGCAGGATCCCGGACTTGGTAACGGCGGTCTTGGCAGACTTGCTGCTTGCTTTATGGATGCGCTTACCTCGCAGGATTATTCGGCAACCGGTTTTTCGATCCTTTATGAATACGGTCTTTTTAAGCAGAAGATCATTGACGGCGACCAGGTTGAGCTTCCTGACACCTGGATGCCTTCGGGCGAGCCTTGGCTCGTGCCCCGTACCGATAAGACCTGTACGGTGCGTTTCGGCGGTCAGCTCAAGGAGGAGTGGAAAAACGGCAGATGCGAGATTACGCACACCGATTACACCGAGGTACAGGCAATTCCTTACGATATGATGATTTCGGGCGCTGATTCCGAGGCGGTCAACTCCCTCCGTCTTTGGAAGGCAAAGAGTATCAATCAGAATTTTAGCATGGCGCTTTTCTCGCAGGGTGAATATATCCGTGCGATGGAAGAATCGACCCGCGCCGAAATTTTGTCCAAAGTGCTTTATCCCGCCGACGATCACGAGGGTGGTAAGCTGCTTCGTCTTTCGCAGCAGTATTTCCTTGTTTGCGCATCGCTTCAGAGTATTATTGCCGATCATCTGCGAACCTACGGAACGCTCGCAAACTTTGCCGACAAGGTTGCCATTCATATCAACGACACGCATCCTGCGCTCGTTGTTCCCGAGTTGATGCGTATTCTTATCGACGTTTATTCCTATTCTTGGGAAGATGCCTGGTCAATCGTTACGAAGACGGTATCGTATACCAATCATACGGTAATGCCCGAGGCTCTTGAAACCTGGGACGAAAGCTTTTTCCGTTTACGTCTGCCTCGTTTGCACATGATCATAAGTGAGATAAACCGTCGTTTCTGTGAAGAACTTTGGAGTCGCTATCCGGGGGACTGGGGCAGAATTACCAATCTTTCGATCATTTCTCACGGCAGAGTGAAGATGGCAAATCTTTCGGTTGTCGGTTCGCACACCGTCAACGGTGTATCGAAGCTTCATTCCGAAATTCTTACCGATACCATTTTCAGCGACTTTTATCACGATACCCCCGAAAAGTTTACCAACGTCACCAACGGCATTGCTTACCGTCGTTGGCTCTGCTATGCCAATCCCTCTCTTGCAAAGCTTCTTGACGAAACGATCGGTATGGGTTACCGTAAGGATGCTGCCGAGCTTGAAAAGCTTTTGAACTTTGCCGATGACAAGACGGTGCTTGATACTCTTGACAAGATCAAGCGTGATAACAAGGTGCGCCTATCCAATTATCTGATGAAGCGCAATGGCATCAAGGTCGATCCCGATTCGGTATTTGACGTGCAGGTAAAGCGTATGCACGAGTATAAGCGTCAGCTTCTGAACGCGCTTCACATCATTTCGCTTTACGTTGCCCTCAAGGAAAATCCCGACTTTGAAATGCGTCCCAAGACCTTTATCTTTGGCGCGAAGGCGGCGGCAGGGTATTATCTTGCCAAACAGATCATCAAGCTCATTTATGAGATTGGCGCAGACATCGAAAAAGATCCCAAGCTCTCGAAAAAGCTTCACGTAATTTTTCCCGAGGACTATAACGTATCGCTTGCCGAGGTGCTTATTCCGTCTGCTGATATTTCCGAGCAGATCTCGCTTGCGGGCAAGGAAGCGAGCGGTACGGGTAATATGAAGTTTATGCTGAACGGTGCTTTGACGGTCGGTACGCTTGATGGCGCTAATGTTGAGATTGCCGAGGCGGTTGGCAGAGATAATATTTATATTTTCGGTCATACTACACCTGAGGTTGAGGAGCTTTGGCGTCAGGGCTATCATGCGAGCCATTATTACAGTCAGAACCCCACGTTAAAGAAGGCAGTCGATGCCCTGAAGACCGGCTTTAATGGCGTGTCCTTTGAGCATATTTACAATTATCTCGTATTCGGTGGCGGCGGCGTTGCCGATCCCTATATGTGTCTTGCTGATTTTGATGCGTATTTTGCTGCGCACAAGAAGATGGAGCAGGATTTTGAGGATCGCGATAAGTGGAACCGTATGTCGCTTGTCAATATTGCCAAGAGCGGTATTTTCTCGGCAGACCGCTCGATTCGTGATTACGCTAACAATATCTGGCACATCATGCCGATCCAAAAGAAAAACAACCAATAATTTATAGGCTTGGCGCAAAAAACGCCAAGCCTATTACGTAAAAGGAGAAGGGCTATGCTTTTATCGTCGTATACCGCTTTGCTTGCCATTGAAAGCGAGCATACCGAATATGCCCGACTGTTTTCCGCCTTTGATAGTGAGGATACCTTGACTCTGACCTTGACGGTGTCGCGTTCACTTGGCGTTTTGTTGCCCCGTCTTGAGCTTTGTGATGCCGATTCTCACCTTCAGAATCTTTCTTATCTCTTTTCGTGGCAGTCTACCGATTACCAAAATGAAATATACCGTTTGGTTTTGCCGCTTTATCGTCTGAAGGGGCTTTATTTTGCCTCGGTGCTTTTTGATTCCTGTGAGGGCGTGCTTCGTCTTTCTTACGATGAGCTTTATTACAGCGAGCGCCTGACACGGGAAGATGAGCCCTACGAGCCGATTGGACTGACCGTCTATGAGGCAAGCTACGAAACGCCCGATTGGTTTAAGGGCGGTGTTCTGTATCAGATTTTCGTTGACCGTTTTTATCGCGGCTCGCGTGACGTGCCGATTCGCGGTGACGCTGTTTTCAACGCCGATTGGGAAAACGGCATTCCGCAGTATCCGCCGTACCGCGGTGCGCCCTTTAAAAATAATACCTTTTTCGGCGGTACGCTCTGGGGCGTTGCGGAAAAGCTTGATTATCTTAAGATGCTTGGTGTGACGGCGCTTTATCTTTCCCCGATCTTCAAGGCGTTTTCCAATCACAAGTACGATACTGCTGATTATTTTGCCGTTGACGAGATGTTCGGCGGCGAAGAAGCACTCGATCACTTGCTTTGCGAGGCAAAGGCAAAGAATATCCGTGTTATTCTTGACGGCGTTTTCAATCATACGGGTGATGATAGCCGCTATTTTAATAAATACGGCAAGTTTTCCACCGTCGGTGCATATCAGTCAAAGGACTCCCCTTATTATCCGTGGTTTGATTTTGAGGAGTATCCGTATCAATATCGCTGTTGGTGGGGAATCGACATTCTGCCTTCGATCAACACGAGAAATCCCGATTACCGCCGCTTTATTGCGGGTAAGGACGGCGTTGTTGCGCATTATCTACATAGGGGTATTTCGGGTTGGCGGCTTGACGTTGCCGACGAGCTTTCCGATGAGTTGCTTTACGATATCCGTCGCGGCGCGCGGGGAGAAAAGCGTGATGCGCTCATTCTCGGTGAAGTCTGGGAAGATGCTTCCAATAAGATTGCTTACGGCAAGCTTCGCCGCTATTTCTGGGGCAATCAGCTTGATTCGGTTATGAATTATCCTGTTGGCAATCGCATCGCCGACTATTTGATGACGGGCAATGCCGAAGGATTGTTTACCACCCTGAAGCGATTGTATACGCATTATCCGAAAAAAACGAGCGATACCTTGATGAACCTGCTCGGTACGCATGATACCGAACGCATTCTGACGAAGCTTTCGGGCGTTTCGGAAAACGGACGGAGCGAGGATGCGCTTGCGCATGCGAGTCTGAGCGATGCTGAATACGCGCTTGCCGTCGAGCGACTGAAAACGGCGTGGCTTCTTTTGTCCACCGTGCCCGGCGTGCCGACGATCTTTTACGGTGATGAGGCAGGGATGCAGGGCTATCACGATCCGTTTAACCGCCGTCCTTATCCATGGGGACACGAAGATCAAGCCCTTCTTGAATTTTATCGGACTGTCAATATGCTCCGTCTTTCCGAGCGCGTTTTCAAAGACGGTTATTTTGTTCTTTGTGAAAATATGCCGCGTGGTGTTATTGCGTACTCGCGTTTTGCCGGTGACGAGGTTATTACGTTGGTTGTTAACCGCGGTGAAAAGACGGTAACGCTTTCGAGCGAAAATCTCTTTCCCAAGGCGTTTCTTTCAAAAAGCGCAACCAATGGTTGCGACTTGATGACGAAAAAGGCTGTAAAGGGCGGCATTTCTTTAAAATTCTCTGAATTTTCACTGATCAAATGGGAAAATATTTCAAATTGTTAATACGGCGTTCAAAAATATTCGGTATAATAAAATACCTTATTTTATAAAAGGATGATTTAAGTATGAAAAAAATTTTTCTTTTAGCACTTTCGTTGTTGCTTGTTTGTGCCTCTCTCGTAAGTCTTGTATCTTGCGGTTTGGGTGATACCACTACGGCGACGGGAGGAACACAAAACGGCGGTGTGTCCGATGATGGCACCGGCAAGGTCAACGTTAAGTTTTTTAAGGTCGGCAAGGCAAACGCTACCTTGATCCGTTCGGGCGATATTGCCATTCTCATTGATACGGGCGAAGATGATGACGAAGACGGTAATGGGAAGCAGGACGACGGTGAAAAGATTCTCACGTATCTTGCCGAAAAAGGCGTTACTGAGCTTGATTACGTAATTATCAGCCAGTTTAACAAAAACCATTACGGTGCGATGCAGACGCTTCTTGAGGGTGTTACCGTGAAGAATGTCGTTGAGCCGAGTTACACGAAGACGGGTACGGCTTACGATGCTTACCGTGCGGCGCTTTCTGAAGCGAATATTACGCCTGAAGTCGTCAGCAGTGTGAAGGAAATTACGGCGGGGGATCTGAAGCTCACGCTTTATCCCGCAACCATGACCACTTCGAGTGCGGATCAGGATGAGTTTTATTCGCTTGCAGTTGCGGTTGATTCCGACGGACTTGACGTTTTAATTGCTTCCGATATTTTCGGCGCGCGTATTCCCGATCTGATTACCTCGCTTGGTGGTAAAAAATTTGATATACTGCAGGTTCCCAAGCATGGCGCGTTCAACGATCAGGTAGAAGCGCTGATTGATGCGACCTCGCCTTCTTATGCTGTGATTTTTGCATCGGCTAACAATCCTGCCGATCCGCGCACGGTTAATCTTTTGACCGAAAGAAATATTACGACCTATATCACGATGAACGGTTCGGTTGAAGCTAAATTCAAAAACGAGGAGCTTACCGTCAAGCAGTAAATTGATTTTTATATGACAATACCCCGCTTTATTAAGCGGGGTATTGTTAATTCTGAAATCTGTTTTGTATGTACGCTCCGACGGCATCGCTCTCGATGTTCAACGAAAATGAAAATTCGTCGGCAATCATACCTTCACACCGTAAAAGCATTTCGGCATCGGAAAAGGAAAGCTTTTTTCCTTCGCTGATCAGCTTTTGACGGCGTTCGTAGAGCGATTTGATCAGTATGAGCAGTTTTTCACAAGAGGTGGATTCTGATACGTCGCGGTAAATTGCGATCCTTTTTTTTCGGTCGTTCAGATTGAGAGCCGCTTGACGTTTAACGGTGTCGATTGCAGCGTCGATTTCTTCCTTCTTCATAATGCGGCGCATGCGGCTGCACAATCTTTCAGATGCTGTCGGTACGTACACCGTCGTGTCTTTTTTTCTGATTGGCATTAAAACGTAATATAACTTTTTTCCCTTTTCATTGGCAGAGGCGTGGCAAAATTCAATTTCCCTTACGTCAATAATCTGACAAACGCCTTCTGTACCGTATATCACAAAATCATTTTTGTTAAACACGACAAATACCTCATTTACATTCGATACCTTATTTTAGCACGTTTTTGCAGTTTTCGCAAAGGACATTTTTCACAAATTTTTACTGTTTTTTTGTGTTTTTTGAAAGAAAGAGCAATACAAAAGTCCTCAATTCGTACAATTGAGGACTTTTTTACGGCGTGGCGTTTTGTAATTGGTTTTATTTTCAGGGGATTATTTTTTAGCTTCTCACGAATCAAAATCCGATACAAAATCAGCGAGTATTGTTTTTTAAAAATGTTCGCCGTTATAGCCCCAGTGTCGATATTCGCTATACTTCGTATAAATGCGGTCGGGCGGAAGTGAGAGAAGCTTTGAAAGTCTTGACGTTATTTCTGCCGTGACCCTTTCGTAAACCGCGCCCTCTGACGAGCCGAGAAGCTCGATTGAAACGAGTCCGCAGGGAGCATCCGAGCCGCCGAGGTACATCGAAACGCCGTCCTCGATGATTACCATCAGCCATTTCTCGCTTTTTCCCGGAATGAGTGTGATGGCATCGGCAAACGCTTTTTTGATTTCAGTTTTGGTTTCGGGGTTAACCGATATATTGGTGTAAAAATGCATATTCGGCATAGTCGTCCTCCTTATTCGGTTGCGAAAAGATAGGCTTTTTGTTCGTCGGTTAAAACGTCAAGCTCGGCAGAAAGTGCTTTTGCTTTGAGTGTTGCCACTTCAATATCAATTTCGCGCGGTACGTCATATACACTGTTTTTAAGACTGCCTGCCGTTTTGGCGAGGTATTCGAGGCATTTTGCCTGAAGCGCAAAGGACATATCCATAATTTCGGCAGGATGTCCCATACCGCCCGCGAGGTTGACGAGTCTGCCTTCGGCAAGAAGATTGAGCCATCTGCCGTCGGCGGTATAGTAGCCCGTGACACAGGGTTTACGCTGTTCGGTTTTGACGGCAAGCGCTTCGAGATCGTTTTTGTTGATCTCAACGTCAAAGTGTCCTGCGTTGGCAAGCAGAACGCCGTCCTTCATCAGGGCAAAATGTTCTTTCGTAATGACGTCCTTGCATCCCGTCAGGGTGATAAAGAGATCGCCGATTTTGGCGGCTTCCTTCATCGGAAGCACCTGAAAACCGTCCATTACCGCTTCGATTGCTTTGACAGGATTAATTTCAGTGACGTATACGATCGCGCCGAGTCCTTTGGCGCGCATGGCAACGCCCTTGCCGCACCAGCCGTAGCCTGCGACGACAACACGCTTGCCTGCGACGATGAGGTTGGTTTCGTGCATAATGGCGTCAAATACCGACTGCCCCGTGCCGTAGCGATTATCGAATAGATGCTTGCAGTCGGCATCGTTGATGTCGATCATGGTATAGTCAAGAAGTCCTGCCGCTTCGCGCGCTTTCAGGCGGTGAATGCCCGTTGTGGTTTCTTCACAGCCGCCGATCAGATTTTTGCCGTAGTTGCGGCAGGAGGTGTGAAGAAGCGAAATGAGGTCGCCGCCGTCGTCGATGATGAGATCGGGCGATTGTGAGAGTGCTGAAATGAGGTCTTTTTCATATTCCTCCATCGTAGCGCCGTGGATGGCGTTGACCTCCATGCCGGTTACGGCAAGCGCTGCCGCAACGTCGTCCTGCGTGGAAAGGGGGTTACAGCCCGTGATTGACACGGTTGCGCCGCCTGCTTTTAAAATTTCAGCAAGATAGGCGGTTTTGGCTTCCAGATGGATGGACATTGTGATTTTTTTGTTCTTGAACGGCTGCTTTTCGATAAATTCTTTTTCAATGATCGAGAGTACGGGCGTATAGCTCTTTACCCATTCGATCTTTTGTCTGCCCGAAGGGGCAAGCGACAGATCCTTGATTCTCATAATACGTCCTTTCGGTTTTACGTTATCCTTCTATGGTTTTTGCCGTCGTGTCGGGACGGACGAAGCTGCTTTTCTTTTTGGATTCCAGCGCGAGTTTTAAAAGTGCCGCATTAATTCTTTCCGCCGTCCCTTGAGCTTTGGTCTTGAGCCGGTCGGCGTAGAGGGGATTGGGTGCGAAGAGCATAACCTGGCTTGGTAAGGTTTTGACGATGAGCATGGAAAGTATGGCTTCGGTCAGGCGATGCGCATCGTTTTTGTCAAATCGGCAGAGAGCCTCCTCACCGAATGCCGCTTTGGAAAATTCAAGGCATTTTTCGTCATTGGAATAGCAGATGGCGCGTGTGCCGAGAACGCTCGCAAAGAGCAGGGGGTGATAGCGTGAGGATATGACAAACTCGGCAAGTGAGATAAGTCCCATAGCTTCGCGCGGTGTCGGAGAGAGTACGAGCGAGTGATAGCCTTGAAGTTTGAGGTGCGCGGCGATGCGTTTGGTAATGGCTACGTCTTTTTTGGGATGCATCAGCAAAAAGACGGGGAATAGTCCCTTTTCTGCGGCAAGGGAAACGGCGGTTGCGATACGTTTTTCATATCGCTTGGTATCACGCTTCGAGGCGCAACCGTTGGTTGCTATTACGAAATATTTTTCGCCGTTGTATTTTCCGAGCATCTGTTCTACGTGATAGCGTGTACAAGGCAGTAAGGTTGCTGCGCTGTCTGCCGTTTCGATCACGTAACGGGTTCGTTTGTTTTCTTGCCAGAAAAGATGCTTTTTGTTGGGGATCTTCCCCAACATTGCGACGGTTTTATAATACGATACCTCATCGCGCAGAGAAATGATGCTTTTACTGGAAAGGGTTTTCGCAACTTTAAGTTGCGTTTTGGGCGGTAAGTTTCCAATACCGTTTGCCCAATATACCACCGTTTTGCCAAATAGCTTAGCCATACGGATGACGGTAAGATAGTAGAAAAGCGATCGGCGTGAGGTTTTGGTTTGCAAAAGTGTGCCTCCGCCGACGTACAGTACTTCGGCGGCAAGAAGTGCGCGAATGACTGCGAAGGGGCGATAGCGTCCGACGGCGCGGACGGGAAACGTCTTCTCAGTAAGGCTTGGAGAATAGGACAGAACCGTGATGCCGCGTGAGCGGTCTTCTTGGCGGATGCCTTCGATTATTTTTCCCAAGAGCGCATCATCCCCGGCGTTCCGGTAGCCGTGATAACCGAGAATAAGATGTCGGTTATATTTTTTTCGTTTGTAGGGCCTTAATTTTTCATAAAATTTCAGATAATCGTGCGTCATTTTCTCGATCGAGTAATATTCCTCGACCACCGCTCTGCCCTCGTTTCCGAGCGTTTGACGCCGTTCAGCATCGGCATTCAGGAGCGTTTCAATATCGCGTTGTAAAAATTTTTCACAAGGCTTCGATTCGCCGCGGCAACAGAAATTCGTTCTTGCTGCGCGGTCGAGCTTTTTCTTTTCAAAAATGCCGAGATAACCGTCGTTGCCTGATAAGATACAGGGCAGACGGCAGGACATAGCTTCAAGCGCGGCACGCGATACGCCGATGGCAATATCGGCGTGTTTCAGGTATGGCAGCACGTCGTCTTTTTCGCCGACAAGTTCTATGCAGTCACCGTATACAAGTTTCAGGCGTTCCGCGCGTAAGGAAAGCTCGTAAAAGAGCTCGCCGCTGCCGACGATCGTGAGATGCACCCGGTGTTTTTTGAGAAGTGTCGGCATTATGGCAAGCAGCAGGTATGCCGTCATAGCGCGATCTTTATCAATGCGGCTGATGTGAACGATCTCAAACGTTTTTTGCGGGTTGTCTGTAATGGCTTTTGGCGTTTCGTGTTTGTTGAAACGTGCCGTGTCGATGCCGTTTACCGTCAGATCAATCTGTTCGTAGGATAATCCGTAACCTTTTATGAGATATTCACGCAGATCCTCGCTGACTGCCAGGGAGCGTTCGCCCCAATAGGAAAAATGGCGTGTTAAGGGCGTAATGTGAAAATCGAGATGCGTTGTTGTGACAAAGCGCAGATTATCGCGGCAGAGCGTGGCAAACAGTCCGCCTTTGGTGATCATTCGGCATGCAAGCGCGGCAACGCGCGAGTGTGCGTGCAGAATCGTAAAGCCGTATCGTTTCACGGCGCGCCGTAAGATCAGCGCTGAACGTATGATATTGTGCGGCATTTTCGAGTATAGAGGTGCTTCGATGTGTAAAATCCCGCGGTTTTTCAGCTCTGATTCAAAAATGCCGCCTCCCGATGCTACCGCAACGAAGCAACCCGCCTGCATCAAAGCGGAGGCGAGAGACAGGATATGCGTTTCAGCGCCTCCTGCATTCATACGGTTTGTTACCAGCAGTATTGACGGTTTTTTGTTACTTTCCTCTTGTTTGTGGCGACTGGTTTTGTCTTTCACGAAATATCCTACCGTTTCTGCGGTCAGGATTCGGACTCGGACAGGTAATAGCCGTCAAAAAAGCTCCCTCTGATGACTTTTTCTACGCCGTTTTCGACGTAGGTATAGCTACCTTCGCCGTTCGGTTTTCCTTTTTCAAAGATGCAAGTCAAGATGCTTCCGTCCGAAAAGGTGTACTTGCCGTATCCTGAAAAACAGCCGTCTTTAAAAGCGCCTTCATAGACGTCGCCGTTTGGCAGGGTAGCTTTTCCGTTCCCGTTTGGCAGTCCGTTGATGTAACCGCCTTCATAGTATGTCCCGTCAAGGAAGATATATGAAAAAAGACCGGAAAAATTTGATTTTTCAAACTGTCCCGTATAGCTTTTGGATACTCCGTTTTCGGTGACGGTCAGTGTTCCCTCGTTAAATTCGCCTTTTGCGAAGCTACCCTCGAAGCTGTCGCCGTTTTTGAAGGTGTAAACTCCCTTTCCGTCGGGCAGTCCGTTGACAAAAGAACCGGTGTAAACGTCGCCCGAGCCGTATCGGTAGATACCCTCTCCGTTCGGCAGGTAGTTTTTCAGGTCGCCTTCGTAGACGTCGCCGTTTTCAAATACGAGCTTTCGGGGTGTATAGTCTGCCGTTGTACCATTTAAATAGACAGTGCCGCCTGTTGGTTTGCCGTAGAAGCTGACTCTGCCGTAGCCTTCTACGGCAGTAGTTCTGAATCGGTAGCCTGAGGCAAGCAGCAGGAGTAATACGATGAGTAGTAATATGGTTGCCGCAAGGGTTGCTGACAGAAAAAAATAGGTTTTTTTCACGAGGCAAGGTCACCCGCCATATTGATAAGTTCGGGCAGATACCGTGCGGCGAGGAGGGCTATTAATAAGAAAAGCACGAGTGATACGATTACAACATAGAGGTCTGTGCCTTTTGCAGAATACCGAAGCTCAACGCGAATGCGATCTTCTTCGGTAACGTAGTAGCGTTTCTCGCCCTCCGTTTCGGCGGTTTTGATATACCTCGATAAGATTCCTCGCTCGATTGCTCTTAAAATGAGCTTTTTATTCTGAAAACCGAGGCATTCTGCGCTTTTGGCGTTGGCTTCCTCGATCGCGCCGTTTTCGAGAATGGCGCGAATGGCAGAGCCGAGATAAATCTTGTTATAATAAATCGCAAGAATAGCGGCTGAGATTCCGATATAGAGCGCCCAGATGAGTGTCGAAATCTCAATCATTTGAATGTCGAGCGTGATCATATTTTTTTGATAACGTCACAACCGACGTATTTGCGAAGCACTTCGGGCACGGTAACCGAGCCGTCGGCGTTCTGATTCTGCTCAACGAGCGCAGGAAGAATACGGCTGGTGGCAAGTCCCGAACCGTTCAGGGTGTGGACGTATTCCATTCTGCCGTCGGCACGTTTTACACGCATCATACCGCGGCGCGCCTGATAATCTCTTGCGTTCGATACCGAGGAAACCTCTTTATAGCCCTGCATCGAGGGAATCTGAATTTCAATGTCGTAGGTTCTTGCCATGGAAGCCGAGCAGTCTTCTGCCGCGAGCTTAACGGTGCGGAAGTGGAAGCCGAGTCCTTTTACGAGGTTTTCGGCGTTGGCGACGAGTTCTTCAAATGCTTCATCGCTCTTTTCGGGGAGCGTGTACTGTACCATCTCGACCTTGTTGAATTGATGGCCTCTTACCATGCCGCGTTCATCGGCGCGGTAGCTGCCTGCTTCGCGTCTGAAGCAGGGTGTGTAGGAAATATATTTTCTCGGGAGATCCTCCTCGGTGAGAATTTCGTCACGGTGAAGCGAAACGAGCGCCGTTTCAGCGGTGGGAAGCATAAAGCGGCGGCGCTCATCCTCTGCCGTTTCGAGCCAATATACTTCATCCTGGAATTTCGGGAATTGACCTGCTGTCAGACCGCATTCATAGCCCAGCATGTGGGGTACAAGCACAAGCTCGTAGCCGTTGCCGAGGTGCGTATCGACAAAATAGTTCAGAAGCGCCCATTCAAGTCTTGCGCCCATGCCGCGATAAATCCAGAAGCCGCTGCCCGAAAGCTTTGTGCCGCGCTTATAGTCGATGAGTCCGAGGTCGGTACAGAGATCAACATGATTCTTAGGCTCAAAATCGAATTTATGGGGTTCGCCGAAGTAGCGGAGCGGCTGATTGTTTTCCTTGCCGCCGTCAAGAAGGTCAACGTCGGGAAGATTGGGAAGACCGAGCATCAGCGAAGTAAGTTCGGTTTCGATCGTCTTGAGCTTTTCGTCGTTCGCCTTAACGGTTTCGCCGATTTCCTTCATTCTGGCAAATATTGCCTTCATATCCTTGCCTTCTTTTTTGTACTGCGGAACGAGCTTCGATTCACGATTCTGTTCGGCTTTGAGCGCTTCGGTTTCGGCTATGAGAGCACGACGGCTTGCATCAAGCTCTACAATACGGCGGATTTCTTCTTCGGCATTTTTGCCTTTTTTCTTAAGTCTTTCAATAACTTCGTCAGGATTTTCTTTAATGTATTTGATGTCTAACATTTTCTTTCCTCTCTTGTATAGTTTTGTTACTTTAGTGTATTATTTTGATACATTAAAGCAGATCGTCGCCGCCGATTTGCGTGAGAAGCGTTTGCAAGTCGCGGTCGTCGCTGAATTCGATTTCGATTCGCTTACTCTTTCTGCCTTGGAATATCTTAACTTTTCTACCGAATTTGCGGCGTAGTGCCTTTTCGAGTTCGGTGATATAGTTGATTTCATCTTGTGCTTCCACTGCTTCGGCGATTTCGGTAATGGGTTTGTTGGCTTCGGCATTGAGTTTTCTGACAAGGTCCTCGGTAGCTCGAACTGAGAGTCCCTTGACTATGATAAGATCGGCGACACGGATGATATCGTTTTTTATGATCAGTCCGAGGAGCGCTCTTGCGTGACCTGCCGAAATATCGCCGTCACTGAGCTGCTTCAATATTTCAGGCGGGAGATCAAGCAGTCTTAAACTGTTGGTGATGGCGGAACGGCTTTTTCCTACCCGTTGTGCAAGCATTTCTTGCGTGAGGTGGAAGGTTTCCATGAGAATTTTATAGGCGGTTGCTTCTTCAACGGGGTTTAAGTCTTCTCTCTGAATGTTTTCGATGAGAGATAGCTCGGCTGTTTTTTGATCGTCAATATCCATAATAACAACCGGAACTTCGGTAAGCCCTGCCATTTTCGAGGCTCTCCAGCGTCTTTCGCCGGCGATGATCTCGTAGAGACCTCCTTTTGCACGTCTTACGACGATGGGTTGAATGACGCCGTTTGCTGCTATTGAGTCAGCGAGCTGTGATAATGCCTCAGGATCAAACACTTTGCGGGGCTGTCCTTTGCGGGGTTCAATGTCCGAAAGACGAAGCATTGTCAAACCGTTTTTTTCTTCTTCCATGTTTTCGGAAAAGATGGAATCAAGTCCTTTTCCGAGTCCTCTTTTCATAACTGCCATAGTATTTCCTTTCTGATTTGATCTATGTACTAAGTACGCGAAATGACTTCTTTTGCAAGATTCAGGTATAATTCTGCACCTTTTGACGTGCGGTCGTAGTAGATAACCGGTAATCCGTGGCTTGGCGCTTCGCTCAGACGTACGTTTCTGATGATCTTGGTGTCAAATATTTTGTCGCCGTAGTAGCGTTCGAGCTGTTCAAGTACTTGTTTTGTCAGATTCAAGCGCTTATCAAACATGGTAATAAGAATACCTGTGATTTCGAGCGATGGATTGTAGAATTTTTTGGTCTGTCTGATTGAGATCATTAATTGCGAAAGGCCTTCAAGCGCGTAATATTCACAAGTCATTGGCACAATTACGCCGTCAGCGCTTGCAAGCGCGTTCATTGTCAGGATGCCAAGCGAGGGCGGACAGTCTATAAAGATGTAGTCGAACTCGTTGCGAACGGTCTGAAGAATGTTTTTGAGGCGGTATTCACGGTTTTCGATGTCAACAAACTCAAATTCAGCGCCTGCGAGGTTAATATTGGATGGTATACACCACAAATTATCAAATTCGGTCTTTGTTATGGCTTCGCTTGGCATGATTTTGCCAACAAGTGCTTCGTAAACGGTATTTTCCGACTTTTTTGAGATTCCTACGCCGCTTGTTGCATTGCCCTGGGGATCAAGGTCGCATAAAAGCACCTTTTTACCAAGATGGGCGACAGATGCTGCAATATTAACGGCGCTTGTAGTCTTGCCGATGCCGCCTTTTTGGTTAGAAAAAGCAATAATTGTTCCCATAGTTTCCTCTTGTACATTTTATTTTTCTCTATTTTAACACATTTAAAGGCAATAATCAATACTTTTTATGATATTTTATAAACTTTCTTGATTGATTGTTTCACGTGAAACATTGTCGCCATGCTTTAATGCGAGCGTTTCACGTGAAAGAT
>CAZMAF010000017.1:0-28265 GCA_964564225.1 uncultured Lachnospiraceae bacterium | reverse complement strand
GAGATTGCCAAAAAAGCCAAAGCACTCGGCGTGACCGTAACTGCGTATCTTGCCGCCGCCATGATCATGGCAACACTCGACATTCAAAAACAATCGAAAAGCAGCCGACAAAAAAAGCGCCCCGTCAAGATATTGATTCCCGTTAATCTACGTAAACTATTCCCTTCGCGTACACTCAGAAATTTTGCGCTCTACGCATCCCCCGGTGTCGACCCTATGCTCGGTGACTATCACTTTGAGGAGGTTGCCGGGATCGTACAGCATCAGATGAAACTGATGATTACCGACAAACAAATGGCGGCAGCAATCGCTACCAATATCAACAGCGAAAAACTCCTTGTCGTTAAGCTTGCGCCCCTCTTTATCAAGAATATCGTATTAAAAACGATATTTAATCTCGTCGGCGAGCGAAAATCCTGCTTCTCACTATCCAACCTCGGACTCGTTACCATGCCGAAGGAATTTACCGACTACGTCAACCGTATGGATTTCGTACTCGGCGTTCAAGCGGCAGCCCCCTATAATACAGGCGTTGTCACCTACAACGGAACGCTCTGTTTAAACGTCATCCGCAATATCGAAGAACCCCTCTTGGAAACTGCGCTCTATCGCGTATTCAAGAAACTTTCGCTGAATGTGCGCGTTGAAAGCAATTCGCGTATCAAAGAATAAATCAAAAGGAGTAAGCTATGTACTGTATCAAATGCGGTGTCGAGCTTTCCGATAATCAGACGGTCTGTCCCTTATGCTCGACAAGGGTCTATCACCCTGATCTTATCCCAAAACACCTTCCGCCAACCTATCCCCGAAAAGATTTTCAGTCCGAAGCGATCAATCGAAAAGGCATTCTTTTCATTATCACCGTTCTATACCTGCTCCCCCTCTTTTTACCCACGATCTTTGAAGTAATCGTCGCAGGTAGCATCAATTGGTCTGGCTTTGTGGCATCGGGTACACTTCTCTCATACCTCTTTTTCATTCTGCCTGCTTGGTTTAAGAAAAAGCATCCTATTATCTTTGTTCCCTCCTATTTTCTTGGAACGCTCCTGGTCGTCTGGTATATAAATTACGCCACCGAAGGCACTTGGTTTTATAGCTTTGCTATTCCTATCATTGCCGCTCTTGCCGCCATTGTCACGTCCGTAACCGTTCTCATGGTCACCTTGCGTCGCGGCAGACTCTACGTCATTGGAAGCGCCATCATTGCGCTTGGCGGCTGGACAATGCTTATCGAAAAACTCTTACATCTCACCTTTAGCATCCGACATACGGTATATTGGTCACTCTTTTCTCTGATCTCACTCTTTATCCTCGGTATCATGCTCATCATTATCGGCATCGTAAAGCCATGGAAGGAATCGCTGCGCAGATTTTTCTTTATTAACTGAAATTTTCTTAAAAATTTTTATAGCGCCTCTTGACAATCCCATTTGATTATGATATACTCAATTTAGGAATGATTCCTGAATTTAAAAGGAAGGTATATATTATGAAATTATATCAATGCAGTCATTGCGGCAATATCATCAAATATCTTGAAAATAACGGCGTAGCGGTCGTCTGTTGCGGTGAAAAAATGAAGGAGCTTATCCCCAACACCACCGAGGCGGCAACCGAAAAGCATCTTCCCGTTATCACGAAGAATGAAAACGGCATAGTTGAAATCACGGTTGGCTCTACCCTGCACCCCATGCTCCCCGAGCACTACATCGCTTGGGTAGCAATCGAAACCAAAGAGGGCTGTCAGGAGAAAGAACTCTCGGGCGAGCCGAAGATCACCTTCTCACTCTCGGACAGCGATACCCTCATCGCCGTCTACGCCTACTGCAACCTCCACGGTCTTTGGAAAACCGAAGCGTAAGCGTCTATATACAACAATAACCACCTGCCGCACGGCAGGTGGTTATTTATCGTTATTTTATCTCTTTTTGAGATTGGTCCACGTTGTAAGTTAGTTGTAAGTATGAATGTAGGTATTCACAACCTGACTGTTGGTATTCTGTTCGTAATCAATTGCGGTTTCCCACATTACCAATTTAAACCGTAATTAACCTACGTACTTTGCAAGGCTTTCGGGAAGATCCTTGGCATCAATAGAAACAGTCATCGTAAGGTTAATGTTATTAGCCGTGAGAAGCGCATCTGCCTCTGCGACGAACTGCGCGATCAGATTAATATCTCTCTGGCAGATTCTCATCGTACCGTCGACAAAAATATCGGTAATATCGTAATTGCTAGCGCAAATGCCGCATACGAAGCCGTAAAGCGAATTTGCGGTGCTGAGATTATAATCATCGGTATTGATCAGTCTTACCTTCGCGTCAATTTCATGAATAAGGTTCTTGCCCTTTTCAATGCAAACGACAGCACCCTTACTGGTTTCACCAGCGGTATTTACAAGATTGATCAGAGTTTTTGTTTTGCCGGAGCCTTTCAGCCCAACGATAAGTTTAACCATAAATTTGTTTCTCCCTTCGGGTCTTTTTTTTATTATACTATAATTTTTTCGCAATTGCAATAGTCAAAATCAACAAATACAATCACATTTTTTTGGTCAGTGCGACACGAAGCTTTTCATTTTCCTCGCCGGGCTTGCCGAGAAGCGCAAACATATTCTTCTTATACGCTTCCACGCCGGGCTGATTAAACGGATTCACGCCGAGGGTATAACCCGAGATCGCGCAGCCAAGCTCAAAGAAATAGACAAGATAACCAAACTCATACGCGCCGCGCTTTTCAAGTTCAAGCACGATATTCGGAACACCGCCGTCCACGTGCGCCATCGCGGTTGCCACAAACGCAGTGCGGTTGACGTAATGCAAATCCTTTCCCGCAACAAAATTGAGCCCGTCAGAATCGGAAGAATCAAAAGGAATTTCAAGTGCATCCGAGGAGTTTACAAGATCAATAACTGTTTCAAACATGATACGGCTTCCCTCCTGAACAAACTGACCGAGCGAATGAAGATCGGTCGTGAAGGTAACCGAAGAAGGATAGATGCCCTTGTTATCCTTGCCCTCACTCTCGCCGTAAAGCTGTTTCCACCATTCAGCAGTCATCGCAAGCGCGCTTTCATAAGTCGCAAGAATTTCAACGCTCTTACCCTTTTCCAGAAGAATATTGCGAATGGCGGCATATTTATAGCAATCGTTCTTTTCAAGATCGCAAACAGCATACGCTTCCTTTGCCGCTTTTGCGCCATTCAGCATGGCGTAAATATCAATACCCGCAACAGCGATAGGAAGAAGTCCGACCGGTGTCAGAACCGAGAATCTACCACCAACGTCGTCGGGAACGACAAAAGTTTCATACCCATTCAAATCGGAAAGCTCCTTCAGCTTACCGCGGCATTTATCGGTCGTAACAAAGATTCTTTCGGCAGCGCCCTCTTTGCCGTACTTCGTTTCGAGAAGCTCACGGAATACGCGGAAAGCAATCGCGGGCTCGGTCGTCGTACCCGACTTGGAAATAACGTTGATACAAACATCCCTACCCTCGCAGATAGAAAGAAGCTCGGAAAGATTGCTTGCCGATATATCGTTACCCGCGAAATAAATATCAGGAGTAGCCTTCTTCAGATTATTATAGCGGGGGCTCTTACAAAATTCAATCGCCGCGCGAGCGCCAAGATACGAGCCGCCGATACCGATAGCCACAAAAACGTCACAACTTTTTTGGATTTTTTCCGCCGCCTTCACAACGCGCGCAATTTCCTCAGCATCATAATGATCGGGAAGCTCGGTCCAACCGAGAAAATCATTGCCCTCGCCATTCTTAAGCGTAAATGTCTCGTGAGCCTTTGCAATTCTCATCGCCATTGCGGCGTAATCGTCAGCAGTCACGAAGTCCTTTAAATAGCGGTCATTCAAACGAAGTGTCATACAGATATTCCTTTCTGTTTCGGCATTGCCGTTAATATGCAGGATTAGTATCTTTATTTTACAACAAAGACATAAAAAACGCAATACCTTCGACAAAAAAAGCGAAAAAAAATACTTACGAAACCATAAAATATACCCTGATTGCCGACAGCAACATATCCCAGAACGACATTTTCTCAATCGCTTCGGTTGCAACGAGAATTTCGCGGTACAAAATTTCCTCTCCCGCCTTATATACGATTTCTCCAACCTGATCGCCTACCGCAATCGGTGCCGTAAGATTTTCGTTCAGCGTATATTCGACCGTAATCGGTCTTTTCTTGCTTTTATCAATAACGTAACTAAAGCCCTGCCCCGATGCTCTGCCAATAATACTTTTGCCGCCCTTGACCGAAAACTCAACGGCTTCGGGCGGACTAACCTTTTCCGCGGTATAGTTCGCAAAGCCGTAATCGAACATTTCCTTAACAGCCGCATTACGCTCATCCGAAGACTCCGCCCCCATCACGACAGCGATCAACTGCAAATCGCCACGCTTCGCCGTGGCGGAAATACAGTATCCCGATTTCTGCGTGAATCCCGTTTTCAAACCGTTTGCACCCTCGTAGAAGCGTATCAGCTTATTGGTGTTTGTCAGAACGAATGCACCGTCACGGATCGAATCCTGTCGGATAACCGTGTACTTCAGAACGTCAGGATACTTAAGAATCAACTCGCGCGACATAATCGCAATATCTCGCGAGGAAATAAGATGTGTCATCGTCGTGTCGTCAAGTCCATTCGTATTATCAAAATGCGTGTTTTTCATACCCAAAGAAAGCGCCTTTTCATTCATTGCCTGAACAAACGCCGACTCAGAGCCGGACACGTACTCAGCAAGCGCAACAGCGGCATCATTTGCCGAAGAGATCACCACCGACTTTACAAGATCTTCCACCGACATCCGCTCGCCGACTTCAAGATATACCTGCGAGCCGCCCATCGAAGCGGCGCGCTCACTGACCGTTACGGTATCTTGCATCATGATCTTTCCGTTTCCGATTGCCTCAAAAACAAGCAAAAGTGTCATAACCTTCGTAACAGATGCTGGGTGACGCATTTCATCGGCGTTTTTCTCATATAAAATTTCCCCGCTTGAAGCCTCCATCAGAATTGCCGATGGCACTTGAGATTCAAAATCTGCAAACGCTTTGGGCACTAAAACAAAAACAAGACAAAAAGGGAGAAAAAAAGCAAGCAATCGGATCGTTTTCATGATACACCTCACGGTTTTTTATAACGATCTTATGCTTACTTTTTTTATTTTATGATTATACAAGCTCCGTCTTTAAACGCTCAATCTCATCCCACGCTTCAAGAATTTCGTTTTCAATCGCCTCGTTGCGCGCGTATAACTCTGAAAGCCGCTTATAATCCTGCGAAGCCTCGCCCTCAATCACACGCTGATTGGCTTCAAGCTCGGCCTCTTTCTCAGCAACCTCTTTTTCAAGCTTTTCAAGACGTTTTTCAAGCTTACGTCGCTCGGCAGCAGCCTGCTTATTGGCAAGATACTGCGCCTTAGCATCGGTCATAACGGGCACTCTTTCGTTTTTACCGCCATCAACAGTACCGTTTTTTCTCTTTTCCAGATAATTCAGATAATCAGTATATCCGCCGTCAAAATCATGAATATCCGTACCTTGAAAAGCAAGAATTCGCGACGAAAGCTTATTCATGAAATAACGGTCGTGACTGACTGCAAGAATCGTGCCATCATAAGACATAAGCGCATCCTCAAGAATTTCACGGGATGCAATATCAAGATGATTGGTAGGCTCGTCCAGAATCAGAAAATTCACCTTCTGAAGCATCAGTTTGGCAAGTGATATACGTGCCTTTTCACCGCCTGACAGCACAGAAAGGTCCTTATACACGTCTTCACCCTTAAACAAAAAAAGTGCAAGTGTTGAACGTATTGCGGTTTCGCTTAACTCATCGTACTCATCCCATAGCTCGTCAAGCACCGTACCGCCCCGCGACAAATTATGATGCTCCTGATCGTAATATCCTACACGCACGTTATAGCCGTAATCCACGTATCCGCTGCTTTGCGGCACAGTTCCGTAAATAATCTTTAAGAGTGTCGATTTGCCGCACCCGTTTGGACCGATAACTACCGCGCGATCACCCTTTTTAATCTCAAAAGAAACGCCTTCAAACAACGCTTTCACGGGATAACGCTTTGACAAACTGCGAACCGACAAAACGTCATTGCCACTTTCAGAAGATGCCGTCAGGGTAAAACGGATATTCTGCGGATCATGTTCCGGCGCGGCAATACGCTCCATGCGCTCCAATCGCTTTTGCGTACTCTCTGCTTTTTTGATCGTTTTTTCACGGTTCCAACGCTTCTGCTGTTCAATGATCCCCTCAAGACGTGAAATTTCTTTTTGCTGATTTTTATACTGATGCGCAAGAATCTCGCGCTCCTTCTTTTTCTTGGCGGCAAAAACGTCGTAATTACCTTCGTAAAGCTTGGCGTGACGGTTTTCAAGCTCAAGCGTTTTATTCGTTGTCCTGGAAAGAAAAAATCGGTCGTGCGAGATTACAATTACCGTTTTCGTGCTCTGACGGATAAATTTTTCAAGCCACTCGATATTTTCAATGTCAAGATGGTTGGTCGGCTCGTCCATCATAATAATATCAGGCTCGGTCAAAAGGAGCTTTGCAAGCGCAACACGTGTTTTCTGTCCTCCCGAAAGCTGACGGATTGGCATTGCGTGATAACGGCCGTCAAAACCGAGATTTAACAAAACCGACTTTGCGCGAGCGGCATATTCAAGACCGCCGTTTTTGATAAACGCCTCATAGCGCTCCGAATATTTCAGCGCATCCTCTTCCGAGCCGTTTTCAGCTGCCTTTCGGATGGCTTCGAGAGCCTGCTCCTCCGCAATCAACGCAGAAAAGGCGAGCATCATCTCATCAAGAACGGTATTACCGCTTTCAAAATCGGGGTTTTGCGCAAGATAACCGACAGTCTGTCCTTTGGCAAGATATACCTTGCCGCCGTCCGACTGTAATTCACCTGCAAGTATTTTCATAAGTGTCGATTTTCCTGCGCCGTTGACACCGACAATTCCAAGCTTGTCGCCGTTTTGTAAAGAAAACGAAACTTTTTCAAACAAAATATCCGCGCCGAACGCAAGCGATAAATTTTCACAACTGAGCGCTATCATACCTTTTACTCCCATATTCGATCAATGCGTCTATTTTATCATATCGTCTTGAAATTGTCAACCGATGTCACTTCAAATTTCTGCATTCATATTTTCGTAGCGAACGGAAATACTGTTACCATCACAACAAAAGGACAAATTATGAAACGACTCATTTGCTTTATATTTATTCTGTTACTCGGAACAATACTGTTTTTCCTTTTAACAAATACACCCAACACAAGCGAAAAATACGTTCCGGCATTAAATGAATCCGCTTTATCACACTGTACTTTTTTCGGTGATTCTACAACTTACGGACTACACCGCTTCAATGTTCATAATGATGGGCGTTTTGGAGAAAACTATTATACGCTACAAGATAGTCAGATTTGGACGCCGGCAGACGGAACGTTTTATTTAGGAAACGTCATAAAAGCCTCAGTTGCTATAAACGGAAAAACATTTTCACTCAGTGATGCATGTAGCATCCATAAACCGCAAAAGCTAATCCTTACAGTCGGTATAAACGGTCTCGCCACATGGACCAAAGATACCTTTTTGTCTTGCTATCAAAAGCTCCTCACCATAATAAAAAACGCCTCACCAGACACCGAAGTTTATCTCCAATCAGTATATCCGATCTCACCCAAGGCACAGGAAAAATTACCGCAATTTACCAACGAAAAAATAAAACAATTGAACGTTTGGATCCAAGAGCTTGCCGAAGAAAACCGTCTTACCTACTTTGATACGGCATCAGTGCTTTGTGACGAAAACGGAAATCTCAAAGATGCCTATCATAACGGAGACGGGCTGCATCTATCCTCTGCCGGATTTAACGAAATGCTACGTTACGTTGAAGAATGCTTAACGAAAGAAGGAACCGTATGAAACGAATTATCTCAATTCTGCTTCTTTTAATCTTGTTAACCGCCTGCAATGTCAAAACGGCGGAACGCCAGGTCACCGACGCTGACGTAAAACGAATCGTCAATGAAATGATAGACGAAGAGCGTTTTTTAATCCTCGACAAGGAAGATATTGACTTTGTGCTATCCGTATCACCCGATGAATACGAATGTGCCTGGATGTGGCTGGACAAAAACGGATCGACGATCGACGAAATTGCAATTTTCGTGGCTAATAAAGAAAACGCCGACACACTTTACCAAAAGCTTGAAAACTACGTTGCTGCCTGTAAATCCGATAAAAAAGAATGGCTTGAAAGCTATAATCCAACTGAAGCCCTCAAACTGAAAAACGGAAAGCTTTTCCGATACGGAAACTGTATGGGTTACACTTTTTTAAACGAGGACATGCAAAAGGAATTTTTTAAAGAATTTAACGATTTTTATTCTTCCCAAGAATAGTTTTCTTGACAAACTAATAATAATATGCTATCATCATTTTGTAAAGCGTCTGCAAAATGAGGTATAACAATATGCAATCGTTAAAAGAACTCTATAAAGTTGGCAGAGGACCATCTTCTTCTCATACAATGGGACCCGAACGAGCCTGCAAAGCAATGCTCAAACGTTATCCGAACGCCGACCGCTATGAAGTCACACTCTATGGATCACTGGCGATGACGGGCAAAGGGCATTTGACTGACGAGGTCATCACTTCAACCCTTTTTCCCATTCCGACAAAAATCATTTTCGTTAACGAATATCTCGAAAATAAGCATCCGAATACAATGCTCTTCCGCATCTATGAAAAGGATACCCTTTTGAACGAGCAATTCATTTACAGCGTGGGTGGCGGCACGATCGAGTTTGAGGGTGAGGATCGCTTTGTGCCCGATGATTGCTATTCCCTTCGCTCTTACCGTGAGATCGCCGATTACTGTACGCAAAACAAACTCCGCATACCCGATTACGTCGAAGCCTGCGAAGGCAAAGAGATATGGGACTATCTCGGAATGATCTGGGAGCAAATGAAGCAAACGGTCAACGACGGACTTACCGTTACGGGAATTCTCGCAGGCGGTCTTAAAACTCAGAGAAAAGCAAACTATCTCTACAATCAACGTCACATCGACGAATCAGCTCAAACCAAGGAAAACCGCATGGTATGCTCTTACGCCTTTGCCTGCGGCGAGCAGAATGCATCCGGCGGCACTATTGTTACCGCGCCCACCTGCGGCGCTTGCGGGGTTGTTCCTGCTGTACTGAAATATATGCAGGATACCAAAGGATTCAGCGACGGAGATATCGTAAGAGCGCTCGCCACAGGCGGTCTCGTCGGCAATCTCATCAAAACCAACGCCTCAATCAGCGGTGCAGAGTGTGGCTGTCAGGCAGAGATCGGCTCAGCATGCTCAATGGCGGCAGCAGCCCTCGCGGAACTTCATGAAATGGGGCTCAAACAGATTGAATACGCCGCTGAAGTTGCCATGGAACACCATCTCGGCTTGACCTGCGACCCCATCAACGGGCTCGTGCAGATTCCCTGCATCGAGCGAAATGCTGTCGCTGCAATGCGCGCCATCAACGCTCTTTCGCTGGCTAACTTCCTGACACTTTCCAGCAAGATCACACTCGACACCGTCATTGAAACGATGTACGAAACCGGAAAGGATATGCTCAGCAAATACCGCGAAACCTCAACAGGCGGTCTTGCCAGCAAATATACGCCCATAAAATAAAGAAAAGAAGCTGTCCCAAATTAAATTTTTGAGATAGAACGATATACAAAAGCAACAAAAAATCAAGAGCATTCAAATTATGCCCTTGATTTTTTTGTTGGGGATACACCAAACGTTCACAATTTGTTAATGCGATGAGACAGCCCCTTTTACATGCTTTTAATCTTTGAAAACACTGCCGATAACGTGAAAATAAAGAGATCGGCGAGAACGATGCACGCACTGGTGGAAGTAGAAAACAAAATACTTACCGTAAGTGCTATCAAAAACGATATTACCGACAGCACCGCAGAAACGATCACAACCGAACGAAAACTCTTGACAAGACGCATTGCTGAAAGAACGGGAAAAATAATTAATGCCGAAATCAGAAGCGAACCGACAAGCCGCATACCGAGAGCAACGATCACAGCAGTCATAACAGCGATCATCGCACGATATAAACCCGGCTTTCCTCCCGATGCTTTAGCATAAGTTTCATCAAAAGTAACGGCAAAAATACGTGGGTAAAAAAGAAGATACACGCCAATCACGAATAATGTAAGCACAGTTGTCAGAATTACGTCGGAAGTGGTGATCGAAACGATACTGCCAAACATAAAGCTTTCAATATCGGTATTCGTACCGCGCGCCGCAATCGCGCCAATGGCAAGCGAGGCAGTTGACACAACTGCAATAGTAGCATCCCCTGTCACTTTACTGTTTTCGCTGAGGCGAAGCATCAAAAACGCCGACAGCACAACGATTGGCAAAGAAAACGCAAGAGGTGCCTGATGGAGCGCGATCGCAATCGCCATAGAGCCAAAGGTCACGTGCGATAATCCGTCCCCAATCATAGCGTAGCGCTTCAGAACCAAAACGACACCCAACAGCGCCGCCGTGATCGACAACAGCACGCCAACGATAAGTGCATTTCGCACAATACCCGTTGAAAAGACGGTCTTAAATTCTTCAAAAGTAATCACGTCGCCATATACCCCCTTCCGACATCACTCGCAAGATAATTATCACGCGTCCCGAAAAAGAGCGGTCTGTTCTGTAGATGAAGAATGTGTGTCGCATACTTTGTCGCAGCTGCAATATCGTGCGTTACCATAACGATCGTCTTTCCCGCCTTATGCAGCTCCTCAAGAAAGCGATAAAGCTCCGCCGTAACGTTCGTATCAAGACCCGTTGTCGGCTCATCCACAAGCAAAAGTTCAGCCTCCGAGGCTAACGCACGCGCAAGAAGTACCCGTTGCTTCTGACCGCCGGAAAGCTCGCTAAACGCCTTATTTCTGACCTTCTTGAGCTGTAATCTTTCCATAATCGCATCAACGATCTCGCAATCACGCGCGTTATAAAAGGCAAAGAAACGCTTAGTTGACAAACGGCCGGACAAAACAACCTCCGAAACGCTTGCGGGAAAATCCTTTTGCAATACATTTTGCTGAGCAAGATACGCTATTTTACTTTTTGAAAAATCACTGTGAAACGCTATCGTGCCGGACGAAACGGGATGCGCGCCGATCAACGCTTTCATCAGCGTACTTTTTCCCGACCCATTTTCACCGACTATACACAAGTACTCCCCCTGCGACACTGAAAAAGTAAGCTCTCTTAAAACAGTATTTTTATCATAAGACAAGCTGATTGAAGTACATTCTAAAATTGTCATACCCATATCCTAACTTAAAATTTGATATTGACTATCATATTATAGCATGGGCTGTAAAAAAAATCAAGAGAAAAATACAATAAAACGCTACCGAAATTCAGTAGCGTTTTATTGTATTTTCACCTAAGCATAAAACTTTCGTTTAAAATATGAGCAGAATACAAAAACAAAACGTCAGACTCTGCCTTGAAGTCCACGAACGCATCAAGTGAGCGCGAATCAATATACCGAAGATCAATCAGTACAATCTCGGAATAAGCACAAGTAAGAAACGGTACCAGGGAGCTTGCAAAAGAATCCCGAAAAAGATACAACGTCTTTTTATTTTCCGCATTGGGATTTGTAATCTTCACAAGCGAGCGCGCACCGCCCGCAAACAGATCATAAGGATCGATCGAATCGAACGCCTCTTCATCATACAGTAACAACTTTTCTTCCGTCGTAAGATCGGTAATCTGTAAATCCGAAAACGCTGAACACATCAGATAAGACATCGTTTCCGATGATATCGGCAGAGCCGACTGCCCATGATACACACCTCGAAATCCATTAATAACTTTTTCTATATAACTATATTGTACCGCATTGTTGTTCATGCCTGACAATAGCGCAGCAGCAATCGGCAAAATCCTTTCCTGCCGCCAATGCAGATCCGTACGATAATAATCTTCGACCGATAAAAGCTCGGCAATAGGTAAATAACTTGCGCCGTTCACCGTATCATTCAGCAATCCTTCAAGCTCTTGAAGATCAATTGACGGTCGTCCCGAACTATCGGCAATCAGTGAATTCTTATCGGGAACGAACGAAAAGTAACACGTAAGCCCATCAAGTTTTTGAACTAACGTATTGATCTTATCTCCCGCCATCTCTACCGAATATGGATTAAGCGTACTGATCTCATATAATCCGTTTTTATACGAATATATACCGTTATTATCCCGTTTAAACAAAAGATACTGTGAAGTTACTGCCTTGATGGAACGAAAGGTCTCACGAAAAGCCGCTTGGTCAAGAAGATACGCTTCATAATCATCAAAAAATTCTCCGTCACTCAGTACTTTTAAAGAAACGGACGGTCTTTCCTTTAAAGGACGACGCTCAGAAAAAGAAACCGCTTTATCGGGAGTTAAAATCTGAAAAATAGACAAAACAAGAAAAGCAGCGATAAACAACAGGACCGTTACACTCTGTGGCGTCAGTATTTTCTTCATTTCTTTTCCCCTTTAAAAACGAAAATAAATAAACGGATTAAACGACGAATCCACGACAAAAGACACGCATACAACGAATAACAACAGCACGAGAAAGGGACACGACCAAGCGATAATCCGACTGCCATGCTTGTTCTCTGAAATAGCGTTGAGAACTTTTTTTGCCAGAGGAAACGACGAAATTATCGCCAGCAAAAACAGAACAAAATAGCTTTTTAAAAGATATGCGGTATTGTTGTCAAACCAACCGCAAGTACCGATTCCGAACATACCGCCAATACGCTGAAGGGCATCGGATAAGGAAAGCGCATCAAACAAAACAAAACCGAGCACAACGAAAAACAGCGTATAGAAATGTTTGAATAGCGCGGGAATTTTCTTGGACACAAAAGGGGCGAGAAGTTTTTCCAGAATAAGCAAGAATGCATACAAAAGACCCCAAAGAATAAAATTCCACGCCGCGCCGTGCCAGAGTCCCGTCAGACACCATACGATAAGCAAATTCAAGATCTGACGTACCATTCCATTTCGGTTACCGCCGAGCGGGATATAGACATAATCACGGAACCAAGCAGATAGCGAAATATGCCAGCGGCGAAAAAACTCAGTAATACTTTTCGACTGATACGGATACTTGAAATTTTCAAGAAAATCAAAACCCATTATCTTACCAAGACCTATCGCCATATCAGAATAACCCGAAAAATCAAAATATATTGTAAGTGTAAAAGATATCGCCCACATCCAATACATAACGACCGTACGTTCATCAAAATCGCGAATTAACTGTGAGAGTTCAGCAAGAGAATTGGCAAAAATCACCTTCTTGGCAAGCCCGATCACAAATCGAACAATACCGTCAGCTACCTTGTCAACACTTTCTTTTCTTGAGTCGAGCATCCCTTCAACGTCGCGGTAACGTACGATAGGTCCTGCGACAAGCTGAGGAAACATGGTTACGTAAGTTGCGAATATCAATGGATTTTTCCGGGGCAAAACATCACCGCGAAATACGTCAACAGTATAACTGACCGTTTGAAAAAGATAGAAACTAATACCGATCGGCAACAAAATGTCAAGAGCTTCCCAGGTTCCGCCGCCGAAAGATACGATAGAACCGACAACAAAATTAAAATACTTAAAGTAGAACAAAAGTGAAAAACTTAACACAAGATCAATTATAAGTATTAAAATTGACAGTTTACGCTTTTCACGAAAACGGTAAACGGCAAGTGCCGCCGCATAATTCAGAAAGATAACGCCAAGCATCACAAAAACCTGCATTTGCACGCCGGCATAATAGAAAATCAGACTTCCCAGCAACAGAACGTAATTTTTTAACACTTTGGGAAGCGCAAAATAAAAAAGGAAGAACACGGGCAAAAAAACAAACAAAAACGTCGCACTTGAAAAAACCATAACGAGTCCTCCTTTCCAAATTAAGTGTTTTGGAAATTGCCAAACAGAATCAGATCAAAAGATCAAACGCAATCCGCCTGTCCCGTTTCTCTCCGCGTATATAATATACGACACCGCAGTACTGAAAACCGCATTTCATCAAAAGCGATTTCATCGGACGGTTATCCTCATGCGTATCGCAGCGAAGGGATAACGCATGATCGATATGCGCAAGCTTGACGGCATAGTCAAAAATAAGCATCCCGTAACCGTGTCCGCGACGCTCCGGCGTTATCGCAACACGGTGGACTGAAGAATACCGATACTGCTTTTCCTCGCGAAACGATCCCTCGGTAATATTTTCATATACCTCTTCTTTTCCCGTCGTATATGCGAAATATCCAACAAGCGTATTATCACTGTACAAAACGTACGCACGATTATTTTCAATATCATTTTCAATATCAGACCGAAAAGGATACCCGTCTTGCCACTGGTCAATCCCCTGCTCCCACATTGTCTTGCGGGAAATATTAAACAGCTCGATAATCTGCGGTATATCCCGCCCGGATGCAGAGCGGATGTGAAAATCAGAATTCGACATAAGTTTTATCTCCGTTTTTATTGGCTTTATAAGATGCATGTGTCAAAGCGGTAAGCATTACCGCATCGTCGATCAGAATGCCTTCTGGCGCATCCTGGATATTACAACACCAATCCATCCATTGAACGATGGGAAGAGGCTTATTTGCAGGCAAATGGTCGACCTCGACAAGACGGCCTTCCGTCAATTTGTCGGCAATCAAAACTTTAGAACCTCGTATCGCAAGGTAGCCGTCTGTACCACTGATTTCAACGGTATATGGATTATATTCCGATACAAATCCGGTTTCCGAAACACCAATTGCACCACATTCAAATTCGATCAGGGAAACCGCATTATCTTCAACTCCGCGCTTCGTCAGATCAGTAAAAAGCGACTGTACGAACAACGGCTTTCCCAAGAGCATTTCAAGGGTATACATCGGATGCGCGCCAAGATCGATCATAGCTCCGCCACCGCAAAGTAATTCATCAAAAAAATAGTCGGGTAACCATCCGGCAGACGATCCGTTATGCACGTTTCTGACTCTTGCATAAGTGATCTTGCCAAGTCTTCCGCTCTCAATCGCGGATTTTGCAAAAATCAGCTCGCAACGGCTTTTATGCGGGAAAGATATGACAAACTTTACGTTGTTTTCCTTAACGGCAGCAGCAATTTTTTTAGAATCGTTCAACTTAACCGTCAACGCCTTTTCAGTAAAAATATGCTTTCCTGCTTTTGCTGCTTTTAAAATCAGAGAAGGATGCATCGAGGTGGGAGATACGATGACAACAGCATCAATATCAGCTTTACGCAGCATCATACCGTAATCGCCGAAATAACGACAGCCCAGTTCTTGTGCCCATTTTTTTCCTCTTTCAGCATTTTCATCCCATACCGCAGCAATCTCTGCATTTTCATATTGCCTAACCGCATTAGCATATTCATCAGCATGAACGTGCCAACGGCTGACAAGACCGACCTTCAACATATTTTCCTATATTCCTTTCAACTCGTAACCAAACTCATTTACGTGTAGTATATAACAAAAACGGACAAAAAGCAACTATTTTTACATAAAAGCGAATAAAATAATTGACTCTTTCAGAACATAAAAAAACACTTCTGTGATATTGACTAAAATATGAATGAATTTTAAATTATTTTCACTATTTTGTCCAAAATCATTGCATTATTTTCTAGTATGTGCTAAAATAAATTCAAATTATTTTGAACATTAATGAGAGGCGTCAGTTATATGGAAAAAAGATTTTATGCCGTATCAAACTCACATCTTGATACACAATGGAATTGGACGATTCAGGATACGATCCGTAAATGTCTGAAAGATACATTAGAACAAAATTTTCGTAACTTTCGAAATGCCCCAAAATATCTGTTTAATTTTGAGGGCGCTTTTAAATATAAATTAATGGCAGAATATTACCCCGAGCATTATAAAAAGCTTCGAGAATTTGTAAAACAAGGACGTTGGATGCCCTCGGGCGCGTTTTGGGATTCCTGCGACGTAAACGTTCCTTCATCCGAAGCTCTGATGCGCCAGGCGCTTCTCGGAAACAAATTTTTCGAAAAAGAATTCGGTATTTTTACCAAAGATATTTTTCTTCCCGACTGCTTTGGATTCCGCGCTTCACTGCCTTCGATTGCAAAGCACATGGGATTAATCGGTTTTTCAACACAAAAACTCACATGGGGTGTCGGTTGTCCCATTGTCAACGAAGACGGTACCGTCAGCCGCCCTATGCCCGGCAAGCATAAACGCCTTGACCTCGGCAAATGGAAAGGACCTGACGGAAACGAAATCTTTGTTTCCCTGAACGGCGGCGTGTACATATATCAGTTTTCCGAGCACGACGAACCCGTACATCAGCGCGAATACATTTTGAAATGCATTGAAAAAAACGAGGAACTTTCGCACTTCCCTTGGCGCATGCAATATTTTGGCGTAGGCGACGAAGGCGGCGGATGCTGCACTAAATGCGCGCAGATGGTATCTGATGCCGAATCGGCAACCGACGGTCAGTATCGCGTTATCAACGCGCATACCTATCAAATCTTTGAAGATCTTGAAAAAGAAGACACCTCAAAGCTTCCCACCTACGAAGGACAGCTTCATATTCCGCACGGCTTCGGTGCGCTCACTTCGCACACCGTTTCAAAGCGCTTCAACCGTCTTTGTGAAAATCTCGGTGATGCCGCCGAACGTGCATCAGTGCTCGCCTCGCTCTATACTCATCATACCTATCCTCAAGAAAAACTCAACGATGCTTGGAAAACGTTTCTATGGCATCAGTTCCATGACGACCTTACAGGTACGTCCGTCTGCGATGCTTACGTTTTCAGCCACAACGATTACGTCATCGCGCTCAATCAATTTGCAACCGAACTGACGGCTTCAATCGGAGCGCTTACAGAAACCCTTGACACCAATGTAATTGGAACACCCGTGGTACTTTACAACCAGATCGGTCATAAGAGAACGAGTGCCGTTCTTGCCGAAATCCCGATAACCGCTAACGCCATTCGCGTTTACGATGAGAACCGAAAAGAAGTCCCCTCACAACTCATTACAAAAAACGAAAAAACGTTCGCGCTCTTTGAAGCTACCCTTCCCGCAGTCGGCATAACCGTTTACGACGTTCAGGAAGCCGACAGCGCATACGAAGGTACGCTTCGTATCACCGACAGAACACTTGAAAATCAGTATTACATCGTAACCGTTGATGAAAACGGTGATATTGCATCGATCATTGACAAAGAGCTTGATAAAGAACTTTTATCAGCACCCATCAGACTTGAAATCTCGCCAGACACAAGCAACGTATGGCCTTCCTGGGAGCTCAATTTCGACGACCTCAACAAAGAACACTTCTTTGTTAAAGATAACGTACAGATTGAAAAATCAGAAGAAGGCGGCGTCTCAGTTGCGCTTCGAATCATTCGTACCTATCAAGGCTCGAAATTCACACAGACTGTTCGCCTCACTTCTTGCAATAAAACAGTTGAGGTGGAAAACCACGTTGACTGGTACTCGCGCAATTCACTTCTCAAGGCCACGTTCCCCCTCACCGCCTCTAACCCCATAGCAGAATTTGATCTCGGACTTGGTACGGAAAAAGGCGAGAATACCGACAGTTATCCTTACTTTGAGCATTGTGTTCATACCTATGCCGACCTCACCGATGCAAGTGGCAACTTTGGTATTGCCATTCTGAACGACTCGAAATACGGTATGGATAAGCCGAACGATAATACGCTTCGTCTCACACTGATTCATACGCCGGACTCAGCATACAGCGAAGAATCCAAACAGGACTGGCAGGATTTTGGCAGAAACGAATTTCGTTTTGCCATTACCTCACACCGTAACAAGCGCGACGGTGTAGCACTCATCGCCGAAGAATTTAATAAACCGGTCTATCCCTTTTCCGCAGATAAGCACTCCGCCGACAGGAAAACGCTCTCGTTCGTTGAATCCAACGATTCCGAAATTCTCATCCGCGCGGTAAAGAAAGCAGAGGACTCCGATAAGATCATCGTACGTATTCAGGAAATGGCAGGAATCGATCATACCGCAGCATCACTCACTTTTGCCACCGAAGTTACGGAAGCCATTGAAACAAACGGTTATGAAACTCCTATCGGCTCAGTTACTACGCAAAACAACATTCTCAAATTCCCGCTCGGTCATTACGCCCCAAAGACCTTCGCGCTTTCCGTAAAGGGAGATCGGATTGCAGGCAAGCCTGTAAATCTCACTATCCTTTCACTTCCCTATAATCTGAAGATCACGACCGAAAACGGCTTTGGCTCGACTGAATCCGATATTTCTATTCCCGAAGAAATTTTCAACAACGCTATCAATTCTTCAGGCATTCCCTTCTCGCTTGGTAAAACATGCGAAAACAACGTCCTCTCACAAACGAAAACGACGCTTACTATGCCCACAGACGCGAAAACGCTCTATCTCCTTGCCGCTGCACCCAAGAGCAAGACCTGCGAGCTTCTGATCGATGACGCGCCCTACACGCTTTCAGTATCAGGTATGACCGATAAAGTCGGCACTTGGGATATGGTCGCTAAAGGCGACACCTGCTTCATTAACCGCGACGAGATCGCTGCCGTTTATACTCACACGCATGACGAACGCGGTAATGACCGTTATTATGAATTCGCTTATCTATTTAAGTATGCAATTCCCGTAGAACATGCTAAAACGGTAACGCTTCCCGAGGATATGATCGTATTTGCGGCGACAACAAGCAGCGAAACCGATACGGTATTCCCTGTTATGCCCCTCTACCCCATTGCAGAAAAGGATGTTCGTCCGTCACACAAGCTCACCGTCAAAGCGGCACGCTCCAACGGCAAAATCACCGTTTACGAAACGCTTAATACGTTAACGCTCACCGAAAGCGCGCTCACTTTAATACGAGCACCCGATAACGACCCTGAGGCTATTTTTGACGGATGGGAAGGTAACTGTGTCGTCATTCAGGCAGGCGTAACCGCACTGATCAGAATGCCGGACACCGATGCCGAACTTATCGTCAGACGGCGCTATATCGGTCAAAACCTATCCTTAAAAAAACCTGCTGATGCCAGTATCAGCGAAAACGAATACGAAACGCCCGATCACGCCGTAAACGGAATTCAAGGAGAAAAATGGTGCGGATTTGTAGACAAGGAAACGGGCGCATGGATGAGTATTGACCTTGAAAAACCAACAACCTTTAACCGTTGGCTCGTCAAGCACGCAGGTCCTTACGAAGGCTCCGATTGGAACACCTCCGACTTTGCACTTGATTACAAGTTGAATGAAACAGATGAATGGATTCGTTTGGATACAGTGATCAACAACACTGAAGACATTACTCTGCGCGACGTCGCTCCCACAACCGCACGTTTTGTTCGTCTTTTCGTTACCAAACCGGCACAAGGCGAAGAACCGGACGATCACGCGAGAATTTTCGAATTTGCGATTTTCCTTAAATAAAAAATCACTGTTCAGCAGTTTAAAGAAAGAATAAAATATGAAAAACAAATCTATCTCACTGGTACTGGTATTTATCATTTTGATTTCTTCATTATTATCTGCATGTCAAGAAGCTGTCACAACCACGGAATCCGGTACAACATCAGACAGCATCACATCCGACAGCACTGCCTCAAACCCGGTCGAGGATACTCCCGTCGTTGAAGCAAGTCCTGTCAAAATCATGACCTTTAATCTTCGTTACGACACAACAAGCCATAAACTCCTTTCCACCGAAGTGCGCGGTGCAAATCTGATGAAACTGATCCAGAAATACAGCCCCGATTCCATAAGCTTTAACGAAGCGACTGATACCTGGATGAAATACCTGCGCGGCGCAATGAAGCAAAGAGGGTATGAATACGTTGGAGTCGGCAGAGACAAGGGAAAAGATAGTACGGATGCCACGGGAAACGGAAATGAGCACTGCCCTGTTTTCTATAAAGCCACTAAGTATGACCTCATTGATTCAGGCAACTTTTGGCTGTCTGACACTCCCGAGGTCGCAGGCTCAACATCATGGGGCGCTGCATGTAAAAGAATTTGTTCTTATGTCGTTTTAAAAAACAAACAATCGGGAGAGATCTACGCACATCTCAGCACGCATCTTGACCACGAAAGCGAAGAAGCCAAGGTCAACAGCATATCAGTAATTGAAACCTATATCCGCGCCATTATTGAAAAGCACGGAAATATTGGCATCATATTGTCGGGCGACTTTAACACCAAGATCAATTCCGAACCGTATGTATCGGTTACCTCATATATGGATGATAGCCGTTTTATTGCAACCGAAACCGGTGTTGTCGGATCCAGCACATGTGGATACCAGAAACCGAATCAATGGGAAGCAGGCGATAAAACCACAGTAGATCCCAGCGCTTCGCCCATCGACTACATCTTTGTTAAAAAAGGTGCCTACACCGTTAACTATTATACGATCGTAGATGACACCTTCACCTTTGATTACGGCGGACAAACATGGCATGATCACCCGGTATCCGATCATTTCGGCGTATATGCAGAGGTCGCTCTCACCAATCCCTCCGCAACCTTTATCAAAGACGAAAAAAATCTAATATCCCACGGGTTTGGAGCAACCTACTCCACAACGTGTCCGGACGGTCTTCTTCCCGCTTACAACACCCAGCTTTCCATCACCTCATCCCTGCCTAAATTAGACCAAAACGATATCACCAATTTGCTAAGTCCCTATGGCACAAGAGCTATCGTTACAGTAAACGGAGATAAACACGGATATTGGGAAATTACGATCAATACAACCGAAAAGATCTATTTGAGCGGACTATCCTTTAAAACTTCCAATACTACGGCACCGCAACTACTGAAAGTATTCGTAATGAACAGCATGAACGTCTGGAAGCAAGTGGGTAACACTTTCGATGAAGAAATTGAGAGTAATACAACTTATTACCTGAAGACCGACCAATATCTTCCGACTCAAACAATAAAGCTTGTTTTCTACGACACTTCCACGATGTCCGCTTTAACCAATATCACACTATACGCAAAAAATAATAAACCGACATCGTAAATCAAACTTTAACCCACCAAGAATATCAACACAGTGAAAAACTATTCGTATGTACAAAAAAAGGTAGCCAATTGGCTTACACAACATTCCTTAAAAGTGATAGTATAAAATGATTATAATTTTCAAGGAGAAATTAATGAACAAGCGCTTTTTAACACTCTTTGTTGTTTTACTTTTCCTTTTTTCTCTCGTTCTTACGGGATGTCAGGAGGCGATCACGACCTTAAGTGAAACAACAACCACCGTTCCCTCTGAAAGTACTTCCGATCCCACGTCAAATACGACCGCTGCAATCGGAACTACAAACCCAACTTCCGAAAGCACTTCCGATCCCACAATCGACGTCCCGATCGTTGAAACAGCAGAAGAAGTCGGCATTATGACCTTTAATCTGCGTTACGACGTTACCAGCCAAGACTATATGGCACTGTCAGTACGCGGACCTCACCTGATGGAAGTTATCGACAAATACGATCCCGACTCGGTTGGCTTTAACGAAGCAACGGCAAACTGGATGAACTGGCTGCGTGGCAATATGGCTGAAAGAGGGTACGCCTACGTTGGTGTAGGCAGAGATACTGCAACCGATGCCACCTCTTCGAAAGCAAACTCCAACGAATACGCACCCGTTTTCTATAAAGCGGACAAATACGAGCTTATTGATTCCGGTACGTTCTGGCTTTCCAAAACTCCCGGATCACCCAAAACCAAAGGTTGGGGCTCGAGCTATAACCGTATTTGCACCTACGCCGTTCTGAAAAACAAGACGACCGGCGAAACGTATGCCCACTTCAGTACTCATCTTTGTTTCGGAGAAGCGCAGGAAAACTCGGTTTTTGTTATTGAATCGTACATCCGCGCAGTTCTCGATAAACACGGAGACATCGGCGTCGTATTGACAGGCGACTTCAATAACTATGTTTTCAAAACAGACGATCCTGATTTTAAAGCCACCACATACAACAGAACCACCTCCTTTATGGACGATACCCGATACCTCGCTACCGAGCTCGGCGTTGTCGGTTCAACCTTTATGGGCTACAACGCAAGCAAATTGGAAGCCGCCTATGAAGCAGACCCCGATAAACCCTATATCGACACCGAAGCATCTCCAATCGACTACATTTTTGTTAAAAAAGACGCCTATGAATGTTCCTACTACACCGTTGTCAACGACACATTCACCTTTGAACTGAACGGAAACACATGGCACAATCATCCTGTATCTGACCACTACGGCGTGTATGCCAAAATCAAATGCATTAAACCTTCCATGCCGTTCACCAAAGACGACACCAAGCTGATTGACCACCAAGCAACCATCTCTACTACGGAACCGGACGGATTATTGTCCAAACTCAACGAAGGCATTTCGATATCCTCTACCTTTAATGCTACCAATGACAAAAACGCAATCGAAAATCTTCTTAAAGAAGACGATACGAACACAATGATTAGTGTAGCCGGTACCAAACACGGTTATTGGGAAATCACGCTTTCCCCGGATTCCGAAACGAATCTGAAATTCAGCGGACTATCTTTCAAAACCGCCAGCGGTAATATGCCTTTCAACTTAAAAGTTTTCGTTTCAATTAATGGCGATGATTGGGAACAAGTCGGCGCATCGTATGACGAAAAACTTTCTGCTAACACCACCTACTACATCAAAACCAACGAAATCATCATAACACACTACGTAAAGCTTGCTTTCACAGATACTCAGACATTGGCAAAGCTGAACAATATTACCCTCTTTGCAGAAGCTATCGGCAATGGTCGCGTTACGCCTGACCGAATTACCGTAACTTCAGGACCTAATTACAAAGCCTCGCACGGCGAAGGCTGTGAAAAGCTCTTCGACGGCTTAACCACGACCAAGTTCTACAAACGTCAATATTCCGAAGGTCAGGTTCCTGAAAACCCCGACGATCTGGAAGCAATCTTTTTCCAAACCGACGTGCCTGTTACAATCACAAGCTACAATATGATCAATGCCAATGATACTTCATCGAACAAAGGCAGACTTCCGAGAAAATGGACGCTCTACGGCTCGATCGACGGCAACAATTGGATCGAGATCGACTGTGAAACCAATCCTTCGCTTACCACTGATAACTATGCTGTACACACCTTCACTGTAGATAATCCCGGCTCTTATCAATATTATAAACTCGTATTTGTTGTCGGCACAACGGGCAACGTACAGTTTTCGGAAATGGAACTTTTTGAATCAATTTCATAAATACTTTCCTGCATTAATCAAAACAAAATCACCATTTTTTTGTATCAAAAATACACAATAAAATTTATCTCATTGAACTAATAATGTTTAAAACTTCAAAAACATATCGAGGAATCATTTATGAATAAGCGTATTTTAACACTCTTTGTCGTTTTGCTCCTTCTCTTCTCACTCGTACTTACGGGATGTCAGGAGACGATTACAACAATTGCTGAAACAACGACAACAACCCCAACGGAAAGCACATCTGATCCGGATTCAGGTACAGAAAACCCGATAGATAATATTCCGATTGTTGAAACAGCAGAAGAAGTCAACATAATGACCTTTAATCTGCGTTACGATGTCACCAGCCACGTTTGTATGGCACTCAGTATTCGCGGTCCTCACTTAATGCAAATCATCGATAAATATGATCCGGACTCAATCGGTTTTAACGAAGCTACCAATAACTGGATGTATTGGCTGCGCGACAATATGAAGGAACGAGGCTATGCTTACGTTGGCGTCGGCAGAGATACAGCAACCGATAACACGTCTTCAACATCAAACAGCAATGAATACAGCCCCATCTTCTATAAAGAAGATAAATATGAACTTCTTGATTCAGGCACATTCTGGCTTTCCAAAACTCCCGGATCACCCAAAACCAAGGGTTGGGGATCGAGCTATAACCGTATCTGCACCTACGCCGTTCTTAAGAATAAAACGACCGGCGAAACCTACGCGCATTTCAGTACGCACCTTGACCACAAGGATTTTGAAGCGCAGGAAAACTCGGTTTACGTCATTGAAACCTATATCCGCGCCACCCTTGAAAAATACGGCGATATCGGCATCGTATTAACAGGTGACTTCAATACCGTCGAATTTGAACCCAACAATCCCGATTACGATGCATTTACTTATAATGGCGTAACCTCTTATATGGATGATACCCGTTATCTTGCGACCCAACTCGGTATTACCGGCAAAACCTTTATGGGCTACGATCCTGAACAATGGGAACTTGGCTATGAAACCGATAAAGATAAGCCGAATATCGACACCTCGGCTGCGCCAATCGACTACATTTTTGTTAAAAAGGGCGCATACGAGTGTTCCTACTACACAGTTGTCACCGACACATTCACCTTTGAGGCAGGCGGCAAAACCTGGCACAATCATCCCGTATCTGACCACTACGGCGTATTTGCCAAAATCAGATGCATCAAGCCCTCTATGCCCTTCACTAAAGACGATTCCAAGCTAGTTGACCACCAAGCAACCATTTCCACTACTCTTCCCGACGGCTTATCGCCTAAGTATACCGGCGCAATTTCGATTACCTCTACGTTCAATCCTACAAATGATAGTAAATATGCGCTTACCAATCTCCTGAGCGATGACGACAGCATCACGATGATTAATGTAGCCGGTACCAAACACGGTTATTGGGAAATCACACTTTCGCCTGAAGTAGTCGGTACATCCTTCCAATTCAGCGGTCTGTCCATCACAACCGCTTCCGGAAACCATCCCTATAATCTGAGAGTTTTTGTATCAAACAACGGTCAGGATTGGGAACAGGTCGGCTCAGCATACGCCGAAAAACTTACCGCAAACACCACCTACTACGTTAAGACGGATGAAATTATCCAAGCGACATACGTAAAACTTGCCTTCACCGACACCCAGACCTTGGCGAAATTGAATAATATTACAATCTATGCAGAAACCGCAAGCAACGGTCTGGTCGCTCACGACCGCATTACCGTAACTGCCGGCCCTGACTTGAATAGCAGTGAAGGCTGTAATAATCTCTTCGACGGCGATACTTCAACCAAATTCTACAAACGTCAGTATGAAAATGGTAGCGTTCCTTCCAATCCCGCTGCAATGGAAGCAATTTTCTTCGAGACAGACGCTCCCGTTACGATCACCAATTACAATCTGATCAACGCTAACGATACCGCCTCAAATACAGGCAGACTCCCGAGAAAATGGACGCTTTATGGATCAACAGACGGTGAAAACTACGTAACCATTGACACCAGAACAAACCCAAGTCTCGACACTGCTAACTATGCGATAAACAATTTCACAGTTAAAAATCCCGGCACATATCAGTATTATAAACTCGTATTCGTTGTAGGCACAACCGGTAACGTACAGTTTTCCGAAATGCAACTGTATGAAGATGTTTCGTAATTTTTAATCACAAAATCCCTGTTTTTTCCTGAAAACAGGGATTTTTCCTTTATGTTTTACACGATATTTATTTTTTATAATGAATAAGCACACCTTTGGTTACTTGACAAATTCATCATATTATAGTAAAATATTTATACCATTGATACTCTATCATCAAAATAGCGAAAGGACTGTTTTTATGAAAAAGTTTACTCTATCACTTGCCTTACTTATGATGGTTCTGTTTATAATAACGGTATCGGCAAGCTGCAATGCTTCAAAGAATACCTCCAATACCGATACAACAGAAAATGTTATATCAACAGATACCCCAACTTCAAGTAAATTAAACGTAACGTCAGCAAAACCGAATACGAACACAACCACCGAACAACCGTCCGTCACAACCACTACCACTATCGGCACAACAACACCGGATAATACGACGTCCACGCCGGCACAAGGTACGTATATCCGGGTCACTTATAAAATTAACAATGCTGACGCAGGCTCTATCTCGGGAATAATAATACAGACTGTCCGTTACGGTATGACGTCAACCCAAGCGGTAACGGTTACCCCAAACCTTGGTTATAAATTCGTGGGTTGGAGCGACGGGAAAACGGAATCCGTCCGTTCGGGGGATTGTCCGAGCGAAAATACGACGTACACCGCTATTTTTGAATTTGATGCGCTTGAATTGCCCATCCTCGACCTTCGGACAAACAGCGGTGAAGATATTACAGATAAAAATAATTACGTTCCCGGTACGATCAGCGTAACCAATGCGCCCGAAGGCTTTAATTTTGAAAATCTTGCTATGGAAATCCGAGGACGCGGTAACTATACCTGGAGCTCCACCTTTAAATCTGATCCGATGTACAACAAACGTCCCTATCGCATCAAACTTTCCGAAAAAATGAATCTGCTCGGTCAAGGAAGCGGAAAGGCAAAATCGTGGGTACTGATCGCCAATCATTGCGACCAGTCCCTGCTCCGTAATCAGACGGTTATGAATTTCGCGCGTATGCTGAGCGGAATTCAATGGGAGCCCTCGGCATCAAGCGTTGACGTATACCTCAACGGCGAGTATATAGGCGTATATATGTTAACCGAGCAAGTACAAGTCAACCCGAACCGAATCAATATTTCCGAAGACGTAGAATCGTCAAGCGAGGTCGCATTTCTGGCGCATCTTTCAAACTATGCATTTAATGAAACTGATAATACCAGCTTCAGTTACGACGGCAAAAATTACGAAATCGTCAGCGATCTTTCTGTTAACACCATACGCAAAAAACAGCAAATGACATACGTTCAAAACCGTATTGCCGAGTGCTGGGATGCTGTCAAAGAGGGGGATCAGGAAACCGTCCTATCCTTAATGGACATTAATTCTGTTATCGACACGTTGATCGTTCACGAGTTTTTTAAAAACCTCGACACGGGACACGATAATTTCTACATGTACGCCGAGGTGGACGGCAAGCTCTATTTCGGTCCTGTCTGGGACTTCGATCAATGCGCCGGCAACGCAAACGAAACCGTAGAAACGTATGAAGGACTCCGCGGAAGCAACACCAACCCTTGGTACAAGAATCTTTTAAACCAAAATTGGTTTAAAGAGATGGTCTTGGCACGTTGGGAAGAATTGTATGAAAATGAAATCCAAAACGTACCCGATTATATCCGTCAACACGCAACAAACGCTTATAAATCCTATTGTAGAAACTTTGAAAGATGGACAATTCTCGGCTATACCGATGCAAACGGTCAAAAGCAAATGGGATATCAAATCAACCGAGAACTTGACAATATCCGCTATTTCCAGACGTATGACGAACATTATGAATACTTTGCTCAATGGATGGAAAACCGTATTGTATGGCTCAACAATTACTACCACTCGACTGAGTTTATAAAACAAGAAATCAAGCTGAATCTTGCGGGCAAAGGTACAAAAGCCGTACCGTATCTGATCAACTCAGCAGAAGATTTCTACAACTTCTCAATGGTAATGACAAACGGCGAGACATTTTCGGGTAAATACTTTAAACAAACAACAAATATTGATATGAGTACCATCAGTTATTATAACGGCGTTGGCTCGGATTGCACGTTCGCGGGTATATACGACGGTCAAGGCTTCAGGATAAACCTTAACGTGCAAAGCGGCAACGACGGATGCCCCTTCCCTTACGTAACAGGCACCATTATGAACGTCTTTACCACAGGCACCGTTCGCAATAGCGGAATTGCCGCAGGCATTGCGCGTTCAATACGTGTAGGCGGTACTATTGTCAACTGCGGCTCATCCTGCACCGTTATATCAACCGGAGCTCATGCAGGCGGAATTACAGCCTCCAACCAAAGCGGCGGCGGATCGCTCATCGGATGCTTCTTTATTGGAAAAATTGAAGCATCACTGTTCGGTCCGATCAACGAATATCACGACGGACGCGCCACAGGCGACTGTAAATATAATTACTTCGTCCGTACGTATTGCTCCACAGAACTCTATGAAAACGGCTCATATCTGGAATTTAGTGAAACTGCAATTGAGGAAGCGCAAGTAAAAACACTGCATCAAACCCTCAATAACAACCTCTCCGCCGTCGCCTCCCTCGCGCAAATCGACAAGGAAAACCTGATAATTTGGACAA
>CAZMAF010000016.1:0-29796 GCA_964564225.1 uncultured Lachnospiraceae bacterium | reverse complement strand
CACGAAAGTGCGGGATTTTTACTTTTTACCTCTTACCTCTTCACTCTTACCTAAATTGGCAGGATTTTTTGGGAAGTAATAGGTAAAAGGGAAGAGGTAAGAAGTGAGGTAGCTTTTCGCTGTGGCGAAAAGCATTTTTATTATAAAGGTTGAAAAGTAAGAGGTTTTGTGGTATAATTACGGTATCAAGTAGAAAGGTGGCAGAGTTATGGCTGACAGTCCGTTGATTATAAAATCCAAGGAATTTGCTTTGCAGATCATTAAGGTTTGTAATTATGTAAAGCAGAACAAAAAGGAAAGTGTGCTAACAAATCAATTGATTCGTAACGGAACAAGTGTTGGAGCGAATATCCGCGAGGCGTTTTACGGACACGGGACTGCGGATTTTATTGCCAAATTACAGATTGCCTTAAAAGAATGTTCCGAAAGCGAATATTGGTTGGAACTTTTAATTGAAAGCGGATATCACGATAACCGAGATATTCTTGACAAGTGCATTGAGGTCAAGAAATTACTTATTACCTCAATAAATACGGCGAAAAGCAAATTAAATAAATAATTCTCAAAATGCACTGGACTTATGACTTCCTTTCGGTATAATGGTGTTTAACCAAAACCGAAAGGAAGCTTTTTATATGAAATATGAACTCAAGCACTATTGCCGAGTAAAACTCGATCTTCTCCTCGCGCGACAAAGCTTTCGCAAAGATCCGCCGAAGGACGACTATGAAGAATATACCCGAAAAGTGATCAATCGCGCATATTTCATCATTCTGAATAAGATTGACGAACTTGATGGGACGAATGAACGACTTTTGAAGTATTACAAGGAGAATATTGAAAAACAGTATTGACAAAGAAGGCTTTGCCTGCTATGATTACCATGTAAAAATTATATTGATATTGTTTCAAGGTGGAGGGACATAATGAACACTACGTTTGTTGAAATCGTCCAAAAGGATGTGAAAACACAAGATAGCATAGACTTAGGTTATGGTTTTCGTCGAGGAAATGACAGCAGCAATTATAAGGGTCAAATTCAAACAAGCGGTTATACTTTGGATTTTATCCAACTCGATTCAGACACCGAGACACAGGTACTAAACGAGACCGAGGATTGGATAGTAGAGGAATATCATACCGAGCACGCTTACAACGAAGTTTATGAGTGCGGTACCAAAAGCGAGTCGCTGAAAAATGTTCCTGTCAAATCGTTTGGTGGGCACATTGTTGTAAAAGACGGTCATTTTTATGGAATCGCTCTTTGGACGGAGCAAAAGGGCGGAAACGGTTGGAATGGATCCAATTACGGAAATCATTGCCTTTTATTGGTGGATGGCTCTATCTACGGCACGAACCAAAAATATGACAGCTTTTCCGGAGAGGAACACAGCCGGAGGTCCTTCTATACATACACATTAAAAAGAAAAAGTGAAGCGCAAGAACCTTATTCAAAGAGCTGGGTCATCTGAGGCGTAATCCCAAAGCCTTGCGGATATGCTTTCCAAATATATCACGATTGAAAAGAAAATCAAAAACCGCGGGGGTGTCGACCAAATGCATTCTGCATTTGAGTCACCCCCGCGTTTTTTGCATTGTCGGTTAAAAACAGCCATTTCATTGACATCCCGCCTCTTTTATGCTATACTAAATTCAGAAAGGCGGTGGAAATATGAATCTATCAGTCTGCGGTATTGATTGCAGCAAATGCCGTTATTTTACAAAAAGCCAATGTTTGGGTTGCCGAAGGGTTGCTCCCGAGGGAAAATGCGTCTGGAATGGCAGATGCGATCTTTTTGATTGCAGCAAAAATAAAAAGGTCGAGCATTGCGGAAAATGCGCTGAGTTTCCTTGTGGGATGCTGGAGGAATGGGCAACGGGCGAAAACCCCGAAAGAATACAAAACCTGATTGATCTTGAAAAATAAATGGCATCTTTTTTGTCAACACATCTCAAAAAATTCCGAAAGCTGATGCTTTCGGAATTTTTTCATTTGTGTCCGCAAGGCACAACATCATTTGCCCGAAGGGCAACATCATTTCGAGCAAAGCGAGAACGTCATTGCCGTTTGCGGCACAAATGAACGAGGTTGCACTTCGTGCAAATGATGTGCTTCGCAATGATGTGATGCTTCGCATCAACGATGTTGCGCTCTGCGCAAACGGATTTAACCGTTCGTTTGTTCAGCTAAAAATAATAACAAATAATTTTCAAAAACTTATCCGGACTTTCGACTTCCTTTCGGTATAATGGTGCTTAACCTAAACCGAAAGGAAGTTTTTATATGGAATACGAAATAAAACACTATTGCCGAGTAAAACTCACCCCAACCTCACACGACGGAACTTTTTGAAAGATCTCCCAAAGAACGAAAAACTTTTGGGATATTATCAAAAGTATCTTGAAAAATGCATGAACTTATGATATAATACGCCTGTCACACAAACCTAATATCGGTTATAGGGGTATTTTCTGCTTATAGGGATACTATACCCTTTTTTGTGCATACTCAATTATATATGGATTTAGCAAAAATGCAGACTCCGCTATAATTGAGTATGGTAGCAATAACCCTATTCCGATTAGTTTGTGTGACAGCAATCGGAGTTTGCGTTTTTTGTGCGGCAACTTCGGTAGCCGCACTTTTTTTATTTCAGGCGCAAACTGTCAAAAATTCAAAAGGCGTTATGAAACCAAATTATGTAGCTACTAAAAGTACAAGGGCTGTGTTATCATTTCAAACAAAGGAGAGGTATAATGATTAGAAACAAAAACGAATTAAAGCGCTATTTGAAACAAGATGCTATTGCTCTACGGTGTGAAACCAGAAAACGCCCCAGATTATTCGGTGATGAGATTTGGAAATTTCAAATTGCTTTACGACGCCTTGAATATTATTCAAATTTACAGGGATTGAACAAATACTTGCGTGCGGGGTATATCTTCAATAAATTGAAATTCAAGCGTCTTTCGTTAAAATGCGGATTTTCGATACCTGTCAACGTTTTTGAAGAAGGATTGTCTATTGCACATTACGGAACAATCGTTGTAAACCCGAATGCCAAAGTCGGCAAAAATTGCAGAATACATGAAGGAGTAAATATCGGAGCCACAAACGGAAGCAATAAAGCTCCTCAGATAGGGAATAATGTCTTTATAGGCACAGGAGCTAAAATTATCGGCGATATAACAATTGCAGACGACGTCGCGATAGGTGCTAATGCCGTTGTGGTAAAGTCTATTACCGAAAAAGGTGTTACCTATGGCGGCGTTCCCGCCAAAAAAATCAGTTTAAATAATTCTCATCCCAATTTAGCCGCCTCGTTATTTGTCAGATAACTTAAAATAATCTTGCGCAAAAGAAAAAACATTGAAATTGTTTGTCAAAAATAAGTATCTTCTCTTTTGTCAAGCCTTACATAGCAAACATCGTTTTTTTGTCAAAACGTTCCCAAAATAAAAGCACTGCGAGAGCAGTGCTTTTATTTTTAAAGATCACGCGGTGCAGAACGGCGGACAAAATACGCGCTTTCGTTCATTTTGTTTACAATCTTCAAAAATTTTTGTTATGGGAAGCTTTTTTCGTCACAATATAAAAAAATATCACAAGAATCCTTGACAGATTACGGCGAACCGTGGTAAAATAAACTGTCATACAATGACCGATTATAACATTTTTTAAAGATAGGGATTTACGTATGCCACTGAACGAAGAAAAAATCATAGCCAATCACTATATTTTTGTCAGCTACAGCCACAGAGATGCCGATGCGGTCAGAGAAGACATGACGGCGCTCATCGCGCGCGGTGTCCGCGTATGGTATGACGAGCATATGCGCATCGGTGAAAAGTGGAGTGACATTGCCGAGAAGCGAATCAACGACGAAAACTGCGTAGGCGTACTTTTTTACAACTCACCCAATTCCTTCATCAGCACTGCCGTACAGGAAGAACAGAAAATGGCAAGTGAAAGAGCCAAAAACGGAGATTTTCATATCTGGGCAGTACATATTGATGCAAAACCGACATCGCAGATCTGCATTGACGCAATCCCTTTACACCCCAACTGTCAGGAATATTTCACAACGACAATGCGCTTTCAGCAAGATCTGTTTGATTCCCGCATTCTCTGCATTATGCGTTCCGAATCGGAAGCCACGGTTGAGCGCATCTACAACGAGATCGCAGAGCCTTACCATATCGTAGACAACGAAAACAATCTCATGGACGATGCACGCAAAAGCAACCGCTCGATAGGCGAAACCAACGAAATCACGCTCGGCAGATACGTGTCCTCTGAGTATTTCGGTCCTGAACAGCCGGTCAACGCCGAGGATCAGCGTTTCGGCTCGCAGAAAACACTCATTCAGCTTAACGGCAAGCGTTACAATACCAAAGAGCTTCGCTGGCGTCTCTTGTACGTCAAAGACGAGCGGGCAGTCCTTCTTTGCAGTCGCATCATCGACAAAAAAGAGTTTGCCCAAGGCGCGCATTTTCTGACATCGACCTTCTGCGCGGTAACCTTTGCCGAAATCGAAGGTGCGGACCGCATCAAAGCACGCTATATGACAAACGCCGACATATCGCTTGCCAAGGATAAACACACCGAAAGCGCCCTGACACTGAAAGAAAACAACGATCAGCTTCACTGGTGGATCGACGAAGACGGTCTGACCGCGCATTGGAAACAAACATACAGCAATGATTTTTCCTACAAAAAGGGATTTCCCATCTTCATCAAAAAAGGCATTCGCCCGGTTATCGAAGTTCCCGTTAAGCTTTTCCAGAAATAAAGAAACGAAACTTTTATCATAAAGGAGATCAATGATGGCAACGAAAAAAACCACAGCGGTAGTCCTGGCAGAATTACAGGACTTAAGTAGCGAACTTCAGGAGTTGGCAATCGGTAAGGAAGGCTGTTTTTATAAATATCGTCCCAAAAATTACGTCGGTACGAGAATTTACCAAGAGCTTGCCGGAAAATACAAAAAAGATAACGGACTGTTCGTTTTTTCGGACGATCTTCCCGAAAGCGGTATTCTTTCGATCTGTCAGGGTCTTCTTTCGGTCATTGCTACGGTTGAAAAAATGGATGCAAGCTCCAAAAGCACCGAAAAATTCATCACCGAGCAGATCGAACAGCTGTTGGCCGCTACGGAAAATCCGAACGGAACAGGCTACCGTATTGATGCAACGCCCTGCGTGAACGGCGCCGAAATTTTCAAAACGCATTGCTATCTTGATGCCGCAACCTGGACGACCAGTACGGTTCTCGGCATCATGCGTTTGCACATCATCGGTAAATACACCGTCAGCGACGAGCATTGCAGCCGGCTGATCAGCCTTTACAAACACTGTCTTGCCGAAATCAACCAAAGCTATATTCGCGCAACCAACAGCAAGCATAGCTTTAATTGCGGTTGGAACTTTACCGACGGCTGCGAAGAACCCTCCGTCTACTTCACCTTTGCCGTCAGTGAAATCCTGATTGATATTCTGAATACCTTTGAAAACATCATCCGTACCGCAGATATTCCCCTCATTCAAAACGAAATCCTTGCCTCTCTTGACACCAGAGGACTGCTCAAATCAGAAAAATACATTGATTACAAGGACCGCATCGAAGAAGCGCTCCAAAAAGCAACGGAAGACGAAAATCTTGATGTTACCAACGCCCTTGACAGCTTCCGCGTATTCAGCGACAATGAAAAGCGTTTGATTATTGAGATCTGGCAGAAATTCCGCGCTATTGAAGCAGAATGTGCCGAAAACGCTGAAAAGATAGCCCAGAACTCTCCCGAAATTCAAAAAGAAGCTGAAATTTTCAAGCTGATGAACAACGGATACGAACCCTACGACGAAAATTCCCCTTACCGTATTCTCGAGCAAAACTGTAAGGAAAGCGCAAACAACATCTGGAAAATCACCAAAAACAATCTTGCAAACTCTTTCTTCGCCTCCAATCTGGCATCGACGGTTTCGGAAGCCGCAATCGAAGCCAGCGCTTCCTCCGACGCGGTATTCAACGTCATTATGATCATCAATATCGTCATCAACGCCGGTCTTGACGAAGATGCCGAAGACGACATCAACTATTTCACCTTTAACGGCTCGGATAGTTACGATGCGGCAATTCTCGAATACGACAATATGCGTGACACCCTCCGTCTTGCCTACGATAACTGCTACCAGTTCCTGCTTGCCCTTCAAAAAAGAGGCAAAGACTATAAGATCAACGAATACACCCTGAATTTCGACGAAACCTTCGTATTGCACGACAAGGCAGCGAGCGAGTTAAGACGTGCGCACATCCGCATCTTTTCCCTGATGCCGCTTATGGTGCGTACCAAGATGACGATGGGTGAATTCCTTATCCGTTATCCGCAGTACGATATGCAGATCTTCCTTGAGCAGATCCTCAAATACCGCTCCTACGACGAAAAAGAAAACCGCTATTTGTGGATGTGGGAAAATTTTGCATATTCCACCTCGAGTAACTACTACTTTATTTCGTCTTTGGCGAACTTCTACGATTACTATGAAAAATACGAGCACGCCTTCTTACCCAACATCAACAACAACAAGACCGCGAAGAAAGAGATCGAAACCAACTACCACAAGCTGCTGATCGAAAAAGGCTTCGCCGTTGAAAAAAGCCTTACCGAATTTTCAGAGCTTGAAAATACCGTCGCATCGCTCCGCGGACAGATCGCATCCATGCAGGATGAGATCGCATCCTATCGGAACGACCCCTTGCGCTCGGCGCTTTCCGGCTTTGTGGAAACCGTGCTGAAAGAAACCATCCTCAACATTCTCGCAAAAGAACTCAGCGCAGAAGCGGTACGAATCGTTACCGGCACGAGAGAAAGCGTAATGTCGCGTGCCGAACAGTACAATGAAAAATCCGGTACTGCCAGCAAGAACGGCATTGCACTCAAAGATTGGGAAAAAGCACCTGCCGCAGCAACGGACGGTATTGAAAAGGGTATTAACGACATTATGCTTGCCCTTTTTGCCGAGCGTTTCGGCGAAACGGTTTACAGTGTCAAGCCCACCAACGACGATCGTGCCAAAGCGCTCGGAGATTTGGATGATTTCGATGAATATGCAAAAATTATGGGCAAAGATCTCCGCCAGGCAGTTCGTTACTATCTGCGGAGACTGGCTGGAAAAGGCGAAAGCGATTTCGTAGCCAACGGCGGTGAATCCACGCTCTCAGGCGGCAACCACCGCTTCCTCGCAGCTTTGATCGACGAGAAGAAAAACAACCAGAAAAAAGATACGTAAAGCCTAACTAAGACAGCTACAAAAAGGAGAAACTAACAATGTCGGAATGTAAATATATATCCTGCTTTTCCTATAAGGGCGGCGCAGGCAGAAGTACCCTCGCCCTTAACGTCGTGCCTTTCCTGGCAGAAATGCTGGGCGCAACGAAAGAACACCCCTTCGTACTCGTCGATATGGATATCGACAGCTGCGGTCTGACCTATCTCTTCAGTCTTGACAAGGAAAGCCGTATCACGGAAGACTGCGTACAAAGCTGGTTTCACCCCAAATATCCGCAAATGCCCATCGTTGACGAGGATGACGAGATCGAAGACGCAACCGAGCACGATATGTTTAAATGCTTATTCCCCGTCGGCAAGTATTTCGGATTCAAAGAAGATAACGCCATTCTCTGTCTGCCTGCCAATCCCGGTGAGTCCATGGGTGACGGATCCAATTACGACGCAGCGCAGAGCAGCAGCGTAAACGCCTTCAAGGCTATGTGCCGTGATATTGCCTGCGGCGTTCTCTTTGACTCCGCCGTCGGTAATCAGCTTACCGCCAATTGGAGCAACCGTTGCGCCAACTACATTATGTGCTGTATGCGTCCCACCAAGCAGTTCCGTGACGGTACGAATCGCTTTTTCGACGATTACGACAAGAGAACTCACTCAAAAAAGATCATCGTCATCCCCAACGTCGTACCCACCGACGAGCTTGAGATCGACGGCAACTATTATCCCGACTACGCCAAGAACAGCATCATCGAAAAATTCCGCGACAACGAAGCAAGAAGGAACAACATCTATTATCTCAATCTGCTTGAAGGCGACAAATTCGGCGTTCCGAAAATCGACCGCTTTATGTGGCAGGAAGGCGTATTGAAAATCGCGAAAAACCTGACCGCGCTGGAAACCGTAGCGCTCGAGCGTTACCGCGAAATTGCCTCCATCATCGTCAACCAATAATCCTTTATAAAAAAGAAAAGGAAACCCCGCTATGATAACAGAACAAGAATTCGAACGTCTCATTCCCGATAAAGGCATACGAGAATATATTACCACCGGCATAGACCGGGACAATATGCTCGCCGAGGTGTTAGATTTCGTTCCTTTATATCAGAACATCATCAATCTGGCGTTTATCTATGCCTTTTCCTGCTACCTTGACCTCAAAAACAATTCGCAGGACGGACTGAGCTTAAATCTTGAAGAAGCGGAAAAGAAAGCAAACGCCAATTCTCAGCGCGTGCTTCGCACGATGCAGCATATTTACGGACGTTATCCGCTTTCTTCCGATCTGATACAATTTGTTTTAGCCGATATTTACTACGATTTCATTCAGGGCGATAATGCTTGTCTGAAGCCGTTTTTCCCAGAGTGCATGATGCCCGGCGATTATTGGTTTGGGAAAGGCATCGGTTTAAACGATTATTTCACCTTTATCAACGAAAATATAGAAAGCAGCCGCGTGGAAAAAGACCCGCTCGGCAATCCCTTTACCTTAGACTCCGCCGGTCATTATCTGCAGCGTCTGATCGAATTTTTCCCCTTCCTCGGCACTACCTCTCTGCAATATGATGAAACGGTTGGCTGGTACGTCTTCGTCGTTCAGAATTATCGCGGAAAAATGTTCCGGAACGGTATCATTGACACCTTCGATCTCGTGCGGAAATTCGGCAACAAATCCCCGTATTTCTGCTTCTTATCGAAAATTGAAACCGATACCCTGCGCTACGAAACGCCCCGTATGAATAAATTTATCGTTTGTCCCATGGTCGGCGTCAGCGGTACGGGCTCGTTTACCTCCGACGGTTCTTCCCTGAAAAAGCCTTTTGAAATTCCGACCGACTACGAAACGGTTATGTCCTATTTTTCAAGTGAAGGTTACAAATCGGGTGCTAAAAAAAACGACTTCGGCGCGTCGATAGAACAGCTCTTTAACATTAACTACAAGTATATGAAAAATCTGGCGCTTGCCATTGCAGACGTAATCGGTAAACGCCACTATCACCACGTCGGCGCGCGTCTCAAAAATACCTTTGAACGTAAATACGTTCACGCATTTGAAAATTATAACAGTCAGGAAACCAAGAACTGGGACAGCATTATCATTATTCTGCTGATTGAAGCCGGTCCGACGGCAGTTTTGCAGGAAATTTTCTACGCGCTCAACGATATCGGCGACGAAGAAGTGCTGAAAAACATAAAACGCCGCTTCAGCGGTATGCTCAGCGGTCCGATCACCGAGATCAACGACGAGAACGACTTTACCAAAATGGCAATCGAGCGTCTCGGCGACCGTTATATCAAAAGCGCTACCGGCGAAGAACTGATCCGCTATAACACCGAGCTTATTGCCAAAGCAAAGACGCGGATCATTCTCTCGGCTATTGCTTCGGCAGAGCAAAATGATCAGTCGGGCAATCAGAACGACTGTTACCACACCGATAATATCTGGCAGCACATCATCTTGCTTGAAGCGTCCCGAAATTCTACCGCCGCCGAAAAATGCAAGCTCGTCGAATATGCGCTCGGTGACACGCTTCGCCGCCTGATCTGTTTTTACAAAGGCGTTTTCAAGTACGGCAAGGAAAAGATCCGGTACGACAACGCCACGCGCCGCAAACTGTTAAAGCCCGCCGAGATCAAGCAATATCAAGAGAATGCCGAAAACGCCTTTTTAGAGGAAGCCCGCCTGTCATTTGAAGAACTGAAGGACGTAACCTCTGCCGTCGGGCTTATCCAACGCTTCATTCAGCTTTGCGACGACTGTTGCAGCTCGGAGGTTTCAGTTGCGCGTCAGCGCAGTACCGAATCACGCCAGCTCTACGCAGTCCTCGGTAAAAACTATATTATGGACAAGACGTCTTTTGAAAAAATCGTTGATCTTAAGACGGTAAGCGATATCAACTGCGAAAATATAGATTGGTGGCTCGATACCGCAATCCGTATTTTACAATTTCTTTCAACCGGCGTTTTGGCAAAGAACAGCCCGCAATCCTGCTCGTATCACGCCATTGCCCCGATGGTTGCCAGCTATAACAACCATAACGACAGCAAGGACGGTTACGATACGGCTACCTTTGCGCTCATCTTCGATGCCAACGAGCTGAACGGCAAGGGTATGGAAATCAATATGCTCAGTGAATTCTATTACGAGATCAGTATGCGCTATTACTGCCTGCCCAATATCGTAAGATCGAACAATAAATGGTGGATCGATCCCTTCGTTATCAAATGCGCCGATTTCGATTCTATATTCATGGAAAGGTAAAACAGTATGCCACATTTACATTTTATGATGGATGCCTACGGCTCAATTGAAGAAAACGCAAACAACCTGATGTCGATCAACGAATTGCTTAACGGCGTAACGCACGAATTAAATCTGCTTCCCGTAATGCCCCCCTTCCTCGTCCCTTATTATTACTGCAACAATTCCGAGGACGTGGGTATCAGTGCTTTTACCGTCTGCAAGGGCGGACACGTTACCATTCACACCTTTCCTTACCGCGCCTGCTATTTCGTGGATATTCTGACAGACGAATTCTTCACGGCAGCCGAAGCCGAGTCTTTCTTTAAAGAACGCCTCTTTGCTTCGCGCATCCAATCCAAGATTGTTGACCGCAGAATGATCTATAACTCGCGTGAGCCCGAAATCGACGTTCATAAAGACTTCGGTCCGCACTATATGATCGAAGTCAACGACGTAACGATGACTTTTGAATGGATCTATCAATGGCTCGATACGATCGCGCCGCGCATCAGTATGCTGCCAATCATCCGTCCTTACGTAATCTACGACAAACCGAAGGATCCCGATTACATTTCGGGTGTTCTCATCGTCGCGCAGAGCCATATTGCCGTACATTACGACATTAAGGCGCGCAAGGCACTCATTGATATTTTCTCATGTGAATTTCTCAACGACCAGACCATCCGACACATTATGGAGGAATCGCTCGGTAATAATTACAAATGCTTCCTCGTATCGCGCGGAAGCAAGCACGACGATAATTATAAGCGTAAAATAGCGCGCATCAACGAAAGCGCCGAATGGAAAAAAAATATTTAATGAAAAACTGCTGTTTGAAATGCGATTTCTTGCATTTCAAACAGCAGTTTTGTATTTATATCTTTTTATAAGCATCAATCTCGAGCAAAATACGGTAAAATCTCTCTTGCTCCTTTTTAGTCTTTGCCAAAAGAAATTCATAACAAGAAAGTAAAATATCGTTCGTTTTTTCTTCACCCGCACCGAGTTTTTCAAACAATTTGGAAAGCGAAACATTCAGCGCCGATGCGATTTTTTCAATACTTTCAATCGTGGCGTTTTTCTCACCGCGTTCAATCTGTCCAATATAAGCAGGATGACATCCCGAAATCTCTGCCAATTTTTCCTGACTTAAACCCATAGCCGTTCTGTAATTACGGATACGTTGTCCCAAAATCTTTACAATATCACTCACTGCTGGCCCTACCTTTTTTGTCATTACATACAGTCTATAAGTATTCAAATAAAAATTCCATAAACTATTGATATTTTTTCGAATTACTATATACTATAAGTATCAAATATAAAAATTTATGCTTATAGTAATACAACAAGGTGCAATCCATGAAAATTTTTACCGTCTCTTTGTTTGGACACAGAAAAATTGATGATTTAAAAGAGCTGCATAATCAACTCACTCCGCTTATAAATGAATTGCTTCAAACAAATCCGTATGTCACTTTTCTGATTGGACGGAACGGTGAATTTGATGAATACGCTGCATCAGTCATCAAAAGTTTACAAAAAGAAATCGGAAAAGAAAAAAGCGATATAACATTGGTACTTCCATATAAAGTCTCTGATCTTGAATATTATGAAAACTATTATGACAGCATTATTATTCCCGATTGTGTATACGGTGTACACCATAAATCAGCAATCACATTAAAAAACCGTTTTATGATCGAACAATCCGATTTAGTAATCTTTACGTAGCACGTAATAAGGGTGGCGCTTATACCGCCATGAAATATGCCCAAAAACATAATAAAAAAATAATCAATTTATTTTCCAAATAATATCTCACGCCCGCCCCTTTTCCCGAATCTCCCGACTCGCCGCTTTCTTTGTACTGCGCCGGACATAAAAACCATATAAACGAAAGCCCCCACACGTATATTCAAAGTACCAATCAGAATGATCGGCGCATAGGAGCTTTCATGCAAAAATTTCCCGATAAAGCAAAAAATATCCATAAAAATATTGAAAAAATAAGAATTTATGATATAATAGTACCGTATCCAAAAAACATAATTGGAGGGATTATTTTTGAACAAGCTATTTCGCCTGAAAGAAAACGGTACGACCGTTTCGACAGAAATTATGGCAGGACTTACGACCTTCTTCGCCATGTCTTACATCATCATCGTAAACCCAAGCATTCTCTCAAAGGCGGGTATGGAGTGGGGCGCAGTTTTCCTTGCAACCATCATTTCCGCCATTATTGGCACGCTGATTATGGGACTTGTTGCAAACGTTCCCTACGCGCAAGCGCCAAGTATGGGGCTTAACGCCTTTTTCGTTTACACCGTATGCCAGGGTCTCGGCTTCACCTGGCAGCAAGCCTTGTCCATGGTATTCATTTGCGGCATTCTCAACATTCTCATCACCGTAACCAAGATCAGAAAATACATCATCAAAGCCATTCCTGCCTATCTTCAGCACGCGATTGGCGGCGGTATCGGTATTTTTATCGCCTATATCGGTTTTCTGAACGTCGGTTTAATCGACTTCAGCGACGGTATTCCCGCGCTTCCCGTTATGAATAATCCCGTGCTGTGGGTATTCCTGATCGGTCTTATCATCATTTCGGTGCTTCTCATTCTCAAAGTCAAGGGCGCAATCCTGATCGCTATTATCGCAACGACGATCATCGGTATTCCCTTTGGCGTTACGTCGATCGGTGAGACGATCAGTTTTACCGAGGCTTGCGCACAACTCCCCACTACCTTCCTTGCCATCTTCAAGGAGGGCGGCATCACAAGCCTCTTTACCGACGTTGCCAAGCTCCCCTTGGTTCTGATCACCATCTTTTCCTTCAGCATTTCCGACACCTTCGATACCATCGGCACGTTCATCGGAACGGGACGCCGTTGCGGTATCTTCTCAGAGGAAGATGAAAAGGCGCTCGAATCGGGCAAGGGCTTTAAATCCAAAATGGATAAAGCTCTCTTTGCCGATGCAACCGCTACCTCGATCGGCGCGCTGATCGGCACGTCAAACACCACGACCTTTGTAGAAAGCGCGGCAGGCATCGGCGCGGGCGGACGGACGGGACTCACCTCGGTCGTCGTTTCGATCTGCTTTGCTCTTTCCGCCTTTTTCGCAACCTTTATCAGTGCCGTTCCCGCGGCGGCAACCGCGCCTGCTCTCGTCGTCGTCGGCGTTATGATGATTTCCTCCTTCAAAGAAATAGAATGGAGCGATTTTGAAGAAGCAATCCCCTCGTTCTTTGCCGGTATTTTTATGGCGCTCTGTTACAGCATTTCCTACGGCATTGCGGCAGGCTTTATCTTCCACGTACTCGTCAAAATCTGCAAAGGCAAAATCAAGGAAATCAATCCCGTTCTCTGGGCATGCTGCATCCTGTTTATACTGAATTTCGTTCTTTTGACCTTCATTTAACCGTCTGACATAGTAAACGTACTGAATCGGAGGCTATTATGGCAAAAACTCTTAACCACTTTGGTGTTATGATCGATATGTCGAGAAATGCCGTCATGAGCGTGGAAGGACTGAAACGCTTTCTGACGCTTCTTCGCAAAATGGGCTATAATATGGTTATGCTCTATACCGAGGACACCTATGAGGTCAAGGACGAGCCTTACTTCGGTTATATGCGCGGACGTTACAGCATTGAGGAAATGAAGGAAATCGACACCTTCTGTCACGAGATCGGCATGACGGCAATTCCCTGCATCCAGACACTTGCGCACCTCAACGGTATTTTTAAATGGGGCAAATATCCCCGCGACACAAACGATATTCTCCTTGTCGATGACGAGCGGAACTACGAGCTGATCGACAATATGTTCAAAACGCTTTCCGAGTGCTTCACCTCCCGCCTCATTCATATCGGTATGGATGAAGCGCATAATCTCGGACGCGGTAAGCATCTCGATATTCACGGCTACGAGAAAATCACAACAATTATGAAACGCCATCTTGATAGAATTTGCGAGATTGCCAAGAAATACGACTACAAACTGATGGTATGGTCGGATATGTTCTTCCGCTCCTGGAACAACGGCGTATACCGCATGCCTCGCTGTGAAATTCCGAAGGACGTGCTTGACTCCTTGCCTTCTTCGGTAATTCCCGTTTATTGGGACTACTATCAGAGCGAAGAAGAAAAATACCTTGAAATGATCGACAACCACAAAGCGTTTCCGGGAGAAACCTGGTTTGCGGGCGGCGCGTGGAGCTGGCAGGGTATGATTCCCTTTAACAAGTTTACGCTTCAGGCAATGATCCCCGCCCTTGACGCCTGCAAAAAGAGAAAAGTTAAAAATATCTTCTTTACGATGTGGGGCGACGACGGCGCGGAATGCTCGCATTTCTCGCAGCTCCCCTCGCTCTTCTATCTTGCCGAATACGCAAAGGGTAACAAGGACGAAGCAAAGATCAAAAAGAAATTCAAAAGTCTTATCGGTATCGACTACGACGACTTTATGAAAATCGACCTGCCCAATGAAATCGAACCCTATTCGGGCAGACCGCGTAACCCCTCAAAATATATGCTCTTTTCCGACTATTTCAACGGCTTCCTCGATTATACCGTAAAGGAAGGACTTGGCGCGAATTTTAAAAAAATTGCCGAAAAACTAAAAGAAATCGGCAAAAAAACACGTAAATACGGTTATATTTTTGATTCTGCCGTCAAGCTCTGCGAGGTACTTGAAATTAAGTATGAGCTTGGTATCAGAACAAGAAAAGCATATCAGTCGGGCGACAAAAAAACGCTTGAAGCGCTTGCCAAAAATGAATACGTCGAGGTCGAAAAGCGTATCAGACGCTACGCCCTTGCCTTTGAAAAGCAGTGGTTTACCGACAACAAGCCACACGGATTTGACGTACAGGACCATCATCTCGGCGCGCTCTTACAGCGTACCGACTCCTGCCGTCGCCGCCTTCTTGCCTATACGAGCGGCAAGATCGACCGCATCGACGAACTTGAAACCGAGATTTTGCCTTACAAACGTAAAGAGGAAACTACTTCCTTCAACAATGCGCTGATGTCCTCAACGGTCAACCTGTCCTATATGGGTATGAATCCGTAATGTTTTTAAAATAGTTTTGGAGCTTATTCCAGGAATGATTTTTAGTCCGAGAGTTATTGAAAGGGATATCGACTAAGGCTTGAAGCAAGCCTTAGTCGGGGAACTTTTTTAAGAAAGCTCCCAAAATACAAGGTGATGCGAATGCGTTTTTTGAAAAAAGAATGGGAACAAACAAAAATTCTTCTTCGCTCGATTCCCGCAACGGTGGTAACGCTTTTCGTCGTCAGCGTGATTTCAATGAATCTGCTTGCCAACAAAACGCTTTTACAGCTTGAATGGATCGCGCTCGACGGCGGTATACTCATTTCGTGGCTTTCCTTTATGTGTATGGACGTGATAACCAAGCATTTTGGCCCGAAAGCTTCAAACCGCATTTCACTGCTTGCCGTGATGATCAATCTTTTAACCTGCCTTATCTTTTTCGTGGCGGCAGCAATTCCTTCAACGGCAGACGACTATACCGCCTTTGACTCTATTTTCGGCGGTACTTGGTTTATTCTCTTAAGCAGTACCGCAGCGTTTTTGTTGTCGGCAGGCATCAATAACTCCCTGAATTTTCTGATCGGCAGTTTTTTTCGCAAAAATCCAAACGGCAAGCTCGCCTTTGCCGTAAGAAGCTATATCTCGACCTTTATCGGTCAGTTTCTTGATAATTTCATCTTTTCGCTCCTCGTCTTTACCGTCTTTGCGCCTGTTTTCTGGGATGGCTTTTCGTGGTCGGTACTGCAATGCTTTACCTGCGCTCTGACCGGTGCTGTCATTGAGCTCGTAATGGAAATCCTCTTTTCACCCATTGGCTACCGTATCAGTAAAAAATGGAGCAAGGATAACGTGGGAAGGGCATATTTCGACTATATCGGGGAGAGTACAATATGAAAATTTTAATTACCGGCACGTCACAGGGCATTGGCAAAGCGATTGCCGAAAAGTTTTTAACAGAAGGTCACGACGTTTACGGCATTGACCGACAAGCGCCGTCGATCAAGCATCCCGCGTATACGCATTACTGTCTTGATATCCGCGACAGCGAAAAATTGCCCCTGCTTTCTGATATTGATATTCTCATCAATAACGCAGGTACGCAAAACGAAGACGACATCGGCGTGAATTTAAAAGCGCTCATTGCCGTGAGTGAAAAATACGGCGTAAAAAAAGGAATCAAGTCGGTGCTTCATATCGGCTCGGCAAGCGGTCATACAGGCGCTGAATTTCCCGAATACGCCGCCTCCAAAGGCGGTGTGATTGCCTACACCAAAAATCTTGCCATGCGGATCGCTCCTTTCGGCGCAACCTGCAACAGTCTTGATCCCGGCGGTGTACTGACACCTTTAAACGAATGCGTAATAAACGATCCTGTTCTTTGGGATGCCATTATGAAAGAAACACCCTTAAAACGCTGGGCAACACCTGAAGAAATCGCAGAATGGGCATATTTTCTCACGGTAGGACAGTCTTTCTGCACAGGACAAAGCATCGTCGTGGACGGCGGTGAATCCATCAACTATCATTTTGTCTGGAAGGAATAAAAACAATGGCAGAACTTTGGGACATATACAATGAAAATCTTGAAAAAACGGGAAGACTGCACGAACGCGGCGTACCGATAACCGACGGCGACTATCATCTTGTCGTGCATGTCTGGATCAAAAACAGTGAGGGAAAATATCTCATTCCGCAGCGCTCGGCATCGAGAACTGCGAACGCTTTAAAATGGGAGTGCGTCGGCGGCTCAGTGCTTGCGGGCGAGGACTCACTCACGGCGGCTTTGCGAGAAACCAAGGAAGAGGTCGGCGTTACCCTTGATCCCACAATGGGACATAAAGTATTCACGAAAATCCGTCATCACATTAAAAATAAACGCCTTCACGCTATCGTTGATGCATGGCTCTTTACCTACGACGGCGAGGTTAACCTCAAATACGCCACCACGCCCGAGGAAGTCGATGACGTCAAATGGGCAACGAAGGAAGAAATCCGTGAAATTTACGAAAAGGGCGATTTCGTAAAATCACTTCACTATTTCTTCTACGACATCGCACCGTAACTTAGTGAAAGCTTTTTTGAAAAAATCACACCCGCAAAAACCTTCGGACTGCGTCTTTACAATATTGTCCTTACCCCGTCCCGAAAGTTTTCAAAAAGTGCGGAAAACTTTTTTTCAAAAAGTTTTCTGCGTAAAAAACGCTTCTTATATAAACTCTCACAGTTTTCAAAAGAGCTTATATAAGAAGCGTTTTGGTTTATCATGCAATTTTGATTTATCGTGAAGGCTTTTTTGAAAAAAACTCACCCGCAAAAACCTTCGGACTGCGTCTTTACAATATTGTCCTTACCCCGTCCCGAAAGTTTTCAAAAAGTTTTCCGCGTCGCGATAGGGTATATCACATCGCGGTGTATATTCCGTATTTTTCTTTATCAAATTCAATTCCGAGCGTTTGTAAAAGATAAGGGCGAAAGACAGCGGTTTTCAAATTATAATCGAGCGACCAAAGACACCACGCATAATCAAGCCAAGGATCACCCTTTCCCATTCCGCCAAGATCGACAAAACCAAAATTTTTGCCATCAAAAAGAATATTCGGAAGACAAAAATCACCGTGGCAAAGAACAACTTTTAAAGCATTTTCAAGATCATCCTGACAGCCTTCGGCAATAAAAGGACAGTCAGTGGCATCCATAGCGTGAAAGAGCGCCATCGCCTCACCGAGCATTTCAATAAGACGGCGCGGCTCACGTAAGAAACTCTCGTCGCATAGCGGAAGTCCCATCACCTCGGAGGTCAGTAAAAACGCGCGTGAGGACGTATTTCCGTATTTGCCAAAGCACTTGCCATAATCAAGAACACGAGGCGCAATCAGGCGATTTTCAAGCCACAGACAGCGATCTTTTTCACAAGAAAGCGCATCCGCGTCGGCGCTTACCTTGATATAGCCGTAACGATCAATATGAAAAACCTCAAAACCGCTTCGTCCGAGGCTGATTCTTTGAATATTTTTTCCGACAATTTTTTTAAGTACTCTCTGCGGCAAAATATTTTGTAAAAAATCCATTATTTCATCCTTTTAATTTTTCAATTCATCGTTAAATGAAGATTTATCGTTAAATGAAGATTTATCGGTAAGTAAAAGCTTTTTTAAAGCCTGAATAAGAAATTTTATAAAATTCCCTCAAAAAAAGCACCGTGTCATCAGCGTGATGCTCTTAACGGAGCTTTCACACTGATGACACAGCGCTTTTTTGAAATTACTTCTTGGAATTATCAAGATAAATCACGATGCGGCGGTTATTTTCAACACCGATGGAGTTAGTCATAACGCCTGCGATCGACTGAATTTCGGAGTGAATAATACGTCTTTCATATGCGCACATAGGCTCAAGCGTAACGCTTCTCTTATACTTCAGAACACGCGCCGCTGTTCTTCTTGCGAGATTACGGAGCGTTTCCTCTCTCTTAGCCCGATAGCCTTCAATATCCACGAGAATTCTCGTATAGGTACGGTCGTCGTCCTCGCCGTTTTTCTTATTGGCAGCAAGGTTAACGAGATACTGAAGCTGATCAAGCGTTTCGCCATGATGACCGATCAGCATACCGGCATCATCACCGAGAATGTGAATGACGGTATTGCCGTCCTCACCGTCAGTAACCGTAATTTCTGCCTGAATGCCCATATCGTCAATCAGATTTTTTACGAAATCACAGCCAATATCAATGGGAAGAAGCTCGTATATCACATTGACCTTAGCAGGAGCTTCTCCAAAACCGAGAAAGCCCTTTTTTGCTTCGGCAATAACTTCGTAGGTAACCTTATCCACCGATACGCCAAGCGCCTTCGCACCGTTCTCGACAGCAAGCTCTACCGTTTTGCCGATTGCCAGATATTCTTTTCTCATATTGATACCTTTCTTTGTATCCTTGTATACAATTATTCATCATCGTCCGCATCAATATTATGAAGCGAACGGTATTTTTTACCCGAATCAAAATTGCGGTTAGTCGTACCCTTACCGCGAAGCGCGCGTTCGGCTTCCTTGTAATCCTCATCGGTAAAAGTGGGGATCGGATAGACCTTCTTCAGAATAAACTGCTGAACAACACCGAGAACACTCTGGAATATCCAATAAATACCGAGAAGAGCGGGGAACTGGAATGCCATTACCGTCATCATCACAGGCATACCGATATCCATAATCCAATTGGAACAGCCCTGATTGGGATTTTCCATCGGCTGATAAGTGAACATTCTCGTCAGCTTCATTGAGCCGAACTGTACAAGGAAGGTAAAGATCGGAACAAGAACGAGAAGACTTGTAAAGGTCGGAATCGCACCGAGATTTGAGCCCCAAAGCTCAAAATTAGGAAGCGTAACACCTTCAAGCTCACTTACCGATTGAGCGATCTTGGCAAAATAATCCTTATTCTGCAAAATCGTTGTCAACTGCATTTCCGTACCGCCGTATACACCGATTAAATCACCCTTGGTAGGAATCATATCAGCGCTGACGTTAAAAAACGTGAGATTATCAGCAATAACTTTTCGAATGCTCATCAAAGCAGTCTCACTGAGTCTGCAGATATAAGAAAGAGGATTTACAATTGCCTGATAAATGATAATGACGATAGGAAGCTGAATAAGCATCGGGAGACATCCGCCGAACTGATTGTAATTGTTCGCACGATACATTTCCTGAATCTCAGTCTGCATCCGCATCATCGCGTCACGGTTTTGTTCCTGTCCCTTATACTTTTTACGAATTGCCATCTCCTTCGGGCGAAGAGTGGCTTGCTTTTGCATATTCTTTTGCTGTTTGATACTGAGAGGAAGCAGTAAAAGCTTCACGATAATCGCAAACACGATGATCGCCAGAAGATAGCTTCCGAAAATCGAGTCAAAAAACGAAAGAACACTGCCGATTGCTTGGTAAATATACTTCATAGTAGTACCGTAAACTCTTTTCGAGAAGTAAAAACGAAAAAAAATCAAAAAGATGTTTTAAAAGGGGCTTTTACCGTCGTAAAAGATAGCCGTATGGCTTTGTTTTCCTTTTTTAAATAATAACGGTCAGATTACCGTATGCTGAACGGAACGTCGGTCAAAATACGCTCACTTTTCGCTGTCGCAGGTCGATTCGCTTGCGCTTGTTCCGTTTTGGCGCTTTTTTTCAAGTCGTTTTGCTTTCTTCAAGCGTATTTTTTCAAGAAATTTCCGCTTTAATTTATTTTCGGGTACAGGATCTTCGCCCCCTTTAGAAAAAGGGTTACAGCGTAAAATTCGCCAAAACGCCAAAAGAATCCCGATGATAACACCCCATTCCATGATCGCTTCAATCGCGTACTGCGAGCAGGTCGGCGAAAAGCGGCAGCATGGGCGTTTCAGAGGAGAAATAAATTTCTGATACCCTTTGATCGGCAGAATGAAAAGCGCCTTAATCGGATTTTTCATCGTGCTTTTCAAGGATAAGTCCCAAGCGGTGCGCGGCGTAAGCAAGATCCTTAAAAATATCGTCTGTCTTTGCTTCTGCCGCCGCTTCGCGGGCGGTGATTACGATGAGCTTGCCTTTGGTAAGCGTATAGGTCTTCGTGATCTGCCGCCACGCTTCGCGGATGATCCGCTTGGCGCGGTTTCTTGCGACGGCGTTTCCGAGTTTTTTCGTAACCGAAATACCGACGCGATTAATCTTTTTCTTTTCAGGATGGCTTTTCTGCAAAAAACGGGCATGCCTGTCCTCTAAAACGAAAATGACGACGCGCTTCGTGATTATCTTTTTCCCTTTATTGTAGCATTTCACAAAAAGATGGTTTTCGTTAATCACACCGTATTTCATAAAGCCTCCTTTGACGGTTTTCGACAAACCGTACACAAAACAAAAACCCCCGAAAAAAATGAAATAGCTTTCACTTTACGCGGCGGTTTTTTGAATGACTTAATAGGAGAGTCTTGCTCTGCCCTTCTGTCTTCTTCTCTTGAGAACCTTACGGCCGTTAGCGGTAGACATTCTCTTTCTGAAGCCGTGTTCCTTCTTTCTCTGACGAACCTTAGGCTGATACGTTCTAAGCATTATTACACCTTCTTTCACGTGATCGTGTCAGGTTATTTTGACACTTCATTTTGTGATCGGTATGGGTTGGAGAAGGCCCACCGTCACTTTACATTTTGCGACATCTACTATTATAACCGTAAAGACTTGCATTTGTCAAGTCCTTTTTTTATTTTTCTATAATAATAAGGTAAAAAAAGTTGTAAACTTTCTTTGAATTTTTTGTAAATAATAATTATTTTACTGTCTTATTATAAAGACACGTATTGCAATTTATAAAGAAAAATAGTATAATATTTATAATTATATTATATATATAACTTGTAAAATAGAAAGGAATGATCCGATGCAGGAATTGGAAGTACTTTGGACAAATATCGTATCCCTGCTGATTGAGCGCTACTCTGAAACCACCATCAATCTTTGGTTTGGTGATGCCAAACTCGAAAGTCTTGACGACGATATTGCCGTAATCTCGCATATCAGCTCATTCAAAAAACAAATTATCGAAAAACGCTATATTCTCGCTCTGAACGAGGTTTTTGAAGAAATACTCGGCTTTCCCGTTAAGATTATCGTGCATCTTCTGGGTGAGGAAAACGCGCCTGTACCGCCCATCACCGAACCGAAAGCCTATCCTCCCGCCCCGATCTTTCAGGGTAATGAATATACCTTCAATAATTTCGTTGTCGGCAATTCAAACAAACTCGCGCACGCCGCCTGTACCGCCGTTGCCAACCACCTCGCCAATGAATACAATCCCTTATTCATTTACGGCGCGTCCGGTCTTGGCAAAACACACCTTCTCAACGCTATCATGAACGAAGTACAGCGCCGCGATCCCAACGTCGTTATCATTTACGTTAAGGGTGATGAGTTCACCAATCAGATGATCGAATCAATCGCCACAAAATCGACCGAAAAATTCCGCGCCAAGTACCGAAAGGCAGACGTTCTTCTTATTGACGACATTCAATTTATTGCAGGTCGCGACTCAACACAGGAAGAATTTTTCCATACCTTCAACGCGCTTTATGAGGATCATAAGCAAATCATTCTGACATCCGACCGTCCGCCCCGTGATATCAAAACGCTTGAGGACCGTCTGCGCACCCGCTTTGAATGGGGTCTGATTGTAGACATTCAACCGCCGGATTTCGAGCTGCGTATCGCTATTATGCGTAATAAAGCCAAAATGATGGACATTGAACTTCCCGACGACGTTCTCAATTTCATTGCTGAAAACTTAAAAAGCAACATCCGTCAGATCGAGGGCGCGATTAAGCGTATCGGCGCACAATCCTTTCTGAACGGCGAGCCGATTACCGTTGAGCTTGCAAAAAAATGCATCGCCGCGCTTGTCGTATCAAACGATCCCCCTGAGGTCACGGCAAAAAAAGTCATCGAAACGGTATCGAAAAAATACGGCATTCCGCTTGATGAAATCTACGGCAGAAAACGTACAAAACCAATCTCAAACGCAAGAAACGTATCGGTCTACATCATTCGTAAAATCACGTCGCTTTCTCTTAATGAGATTGCCGAGCTATACAATCGCGATCACACAACAATCATGTCATCAATTCGATCAGTTGAAGCGGAAATCGCGCAAAATCCCCTTCTTGATATTGAAATTACCGAAATGATCAAGGAAATCACAGAATGATCTACCTTCGGCTCTATCCCGATTATCTGATCGAAGAAAATGAGATTATAGGAATTTTCGATCTTGACAGTGCAACCGAAGCCTTCCCAACCCGCAAATTTTTACGCGAAGCGGAAGCCAAAGGACTTGTCCGCGTGGCATCGAAAAACATTCCGCGCTCCTTCGTTGTGACCGAAAATGCCGTTTATCTTTCCCATTCGACAAAAAGCGCTCTTATAAAAAGCTTATTGGAATATTAAGTTTTCCACACTTATCCACATTCGGTGGAAAAAACAGTTTGTGGAAAAAAGGTGGAAAAGGCAGGTAAAGAAATATCTTGAAAATTACCCATTGCTTTTCCACCGCCGATAAACAGCAAAAGATGCAATAGTATCCACCTCAAAGACTCGTTAAAAATGCCGATAAACAGAGGATTTACAAACTTTTACACAATTTACACCGCATCTACTACGACTACTACTAAAATATTTATTTATTATTTTCTTTTTTCTTTATTTGCAAAAAAATTTCAAAAAATACAGTTTAAAAAAATTCGTACGTTTATCAAGTTTTTTCAAAAGTTTAGTAAACGCTGCGAAAAAACGGGTACAGTTCATATACCCGCAAGCTTAAAAAAGCTTGATCAGAACTTTTTCAGTACGCTCTGAATCAAATTATCACAATCCGTTAGTAAAGTTTTTGAAAGGTTTTGAAAACTTTTAAAATAGTTTTCAAAGAAAAATTATGAGAATTACGTTTGAAAAATCAATCCTTGAAGCTGCCGTTAATGATTCGCTTTGCGCAGTTTCCGAAAAAAACACTTACCAGACTCTTGAATGTATCCGTTTTCGCTGTCGTGAAGGTGATAGCACTTGCTCTTTGACAACCTTTGATTTGAATAAAGGTTTTGTAACTGAGATTCCTTGCCATATCGAAATTGGCGGCAATTATCTCATTAACGCCAACAAATTAAACCGTATCATTAAATTTCTGCCCGATGCTTACGTTACTCTTGACATTAACGATAAAAAAATCGTTCAGGTTATCAGCGGCAAATCAAAATTCGAGCTTCATGCTCTTGAAGGTGAGACCTTCCCGAACATTCCTGATCTTGACGGTGAGCGCGGTTTTACGGTAGATTGTGAAATTTTAAGAAAGATGACCGCGCAGGTATTCTTTGCCATTGCCGTAACCGATCAGCGTCCAATGCTTTGCGGTGCGTATTTTACCGTAACCGAAAATACCTTCAAACTTGTATCCTGTGATGGCAACCGTCTTGCTATAAGAGAGGTTTCCTGTAAGATCGGTAATAAAAATAAAGATGCATCCAATCTCAATCTTTCTTTTATTGTACCCGGTAAGACGTTATCTCAGCTTTCCCGTTTAATCAGCGATGAAGACGGTGATCTCACGGTTATTCTTGCCAGAAAGCACGTTATTTTCAAAATGGAAAACCGAATCTTCTTTTCCCGTCTGATTGAAGGTGAGTATATTGATTATACCCGTGTAATTCCTAAGGAATCGAAAATCACGGCAACCGTTGACCGTATGGCATTTATTTCGTCTTTGGAGCGCGCTTCGCTCGTTACCGAGGATAAAAGTCTTGGACAGGTCAAAACCTCGGTAAAATTCAATTTTGAAGGCGATGTTCTGAAAGTATCGTCTGAATCGCTTTCGGGCAGTGTTTACGACGAAGTAGCTATTGAAAAAGAGGGTAATGATCTTTTGATTGGTTTTAACTGTCGTTTCTTCCTGGATGCTTTAAAGAGCGCTGACGGTGAAAAGGTCAAGCTTTCTATGTCAGGTCCTTTGATGGGCGTTGTGATTACCGCAGCAGAGGGTAACGATGACACTGACGGTAAGTATTTATACATCGTCAGCCCCGTCCGCTTAAACTGATATGATCTGCAAATCGGCAAGCTACGAAAATTTCCGCAATATTGCTTCTGCCGAAATTGCCTTTTCCGAAGGAATCAATCTGATTCTCGGCGATAACGCAGTCGGAAAAACCTCGGCAATCGAGGGGATTTATCTTTGTGCGCTCGGCAGAAGCCACCGTACGGCAAAGGAAAAGGAATTTATTAAATTCGGAGAGGAATCGGCAAGAATTTCGATTTGCTATGAGGATGCAAGGCGAAAAAATACGCTTGCGATGGCGTGGTCGCAGAGAGGCAGAAAGCAATGCGCCAAAAACGGCGTGATCATCAAAAAAATGAGTGAATTTATCGGTCATTTTCGCGCGGTTTTATTTACTCCCGAGCATTTATCCATTATCAAGGACGGCCCTGCCATGCGCCGCGCTTTTCTTGATAACGCTATATCTCAGCTTGATCCTGTTTACGTGGCGACGCTTCAGCGCTATCAAAGTATTTTACAGCAAAGAAACCGCGTATTGCAGGATGCTTTGAAAGACTCCTCGTTACTGGATACGATAGATATCTGGTCGGAACATTTATCCGGGGAGGCTGCCGTCATTTCAAAGCTTCGCGCTGATTACGTTCTCCGTGCCGACCGTTACGTCAAGGAAATTTTTAAAGATATGACGGGCGGCAGGGAACAGCCCGAGCTTCTTTATACGGGAGCAAGGACTGCTGAGGAATTTTATAAACAGCTTACCGAAAACATCACGCGCGAGGTACATTACGGCGCGACGATGTTCGGTACGCATAAAGACGATATTACCGTACTCTTAAACGGTAAGGAAGCGAGAAGCTATGCGTCCCAGGGACAGCAGCGCTCACTTTCTCTTGCTATGAAACTCGCTGAAGGCGAGATCTCGCGTGAAGATACGGGTGAATATCCGGTGTTTTTATTTGACGACGTACTTTCAGAGCTTGACACTGCGCGCAAGCAGTACGTTATAGCGGGACTTTGTCACCGTCAGGTCATCATCACGACCTGCGAGCGCGACATTTTTCCGAAAAATAGCTATCAAATTAACGTAAAAGACGGCAGATTTTATCTTTGATGCCGTTAAGAAAAGGAATGGTAAATTATGTCTGAGATCAAACAGAATGCCTACGACGAAAATCAAATACAGGTGCTTGAAGGTCTTGAGGCGGTCAGAAAACGTCCCGGTATGTATATCGGTTCAACTTCGATCCGCGGTCTGCATCATCTTGTTTACGAGATAGTCGATAACTCGATTGACGAGGCTCTTGCCGGTGCTTGTGACAAGATCACGGTAACATTGAATGCCGACGGAAGTTGTACCGTAACCGACAACGGACGCGGAATCCCTAACGCGATCAATCAGAAGACGGGTGCGCCTACTCCCGAGGTTGTTTTTACGGTGCTTCATGCAGGCGGTAAATTCGGTGGCGACGGCTATGCGATTTCGGGCGGTCTTCACGGTGTTGGCGCATCGGTCGTAAACGCTCTTTCTGAATGGCTCTTTTATGAAAATTCGCGCGATGGTGAATGTTACAGCGAGCGTTTCTTCCGCGGCGGCGTGGTCGAGGGTTTTCATAAGGTAGGCGATACCGAAAATCACGGTCTTTCGGTTACCTTTATGCCGGATAAGGAAATTTTTGAGGAAACGGTGTTTGAATATGAAACACTTCTTTCCCGTCTTCGCGAGCAGGCGTTTCTGAATGCCGGTATCCGCATCGTATTTACCGATGCAAGAAAGGAAGAACCTATTGTCAACGATCTCTATTATGAGGGCGGTATCCGTTCCTTTGTTTCGCATCTCAATCACGCCAAAGGTGCTGAGGTTATTCATAACGATATTATTTATATTGCCGCAAAACGCGAGACTTCGTCGGTCGAGGTGGCTTTGCAGTATAACGATACCTACAATGAAACCCTGATGACCTTTGCCAATAACATTCATACCATTGAGGGCGGTATGCACGAAACCGGATTTAAGTCGGCGCTCACGAAGGTTATGAATGAATATGCAAGAAAACACAATTATCTTAAGGATTCCGATAAACCTTTGTCGGGTGAGGACGTTCGAGAGGGTATTTGCGCTGTTGTTTCTGTCAAGCTTCAGGAGCCGCAGTTTGAAGGACAGACGAAAACCAAGCTCGGTAACTCCGAAATGCGCACCTTCGTCGATAACGTCGTCAACGAAAAGCTCTCGGAATTTATGGAAGAAAATCCCGCTGTTTGCAAGGCAATTCTTGATAAAGCGCTTGCTGCTGCCCGCGCAAGAGAAGCGGCAAGAAAGGCAAGAGAACTGACGCGCCGTAAGGGTGTTCTTGAAGGCTCGGGACTGCCCGGAAAGCTCTGGGACTGTCAGGAAAAACGTTCTGAGATCACCGAGCTTTTCCTTGTCGAGGGTAACTCGGCAGGCGGTTCGGCAAAGGACGGCAGAAATTCAAAATTCCAAGCCATTCTGCCCTTGCGCGGTAAAGTGTTGAACGTTGAAAAGAGCCGTCTTGACAAGGTGTATTCCAATACGCAGCTTATTCCGATCATTCAGGCGATCGGTTGCGGTATCGGTGATGATTTTGATATGTCGAAGCTTCGCTATGGAAAGATTATCATTATGGCGGATGCCGACGTTGATGGCGCGCATATTCAGATTTTGCTTCTTACCTTCTTCTTCCGTCACATGAGAAGACTGATCGAGGAAGGACATATTTACCTTGCTCAGCCTCCGCTTTTCAAGGTATTCAAGGGTAAGCAGGTCAGATATGCTTTTTCGGATGAGGAACGCGATTTTTATATTAACGAGCTGGGCGTGAAGAACGTCGAGGCATCGCGTTACAAAGGTCTTGGTGAAATGAATCCGACACAGCTCTGGGAAACCACGATGGATCCGGAAAACCGCACGCTTCTCCGTGTGACGATTGAGGATGCCATTCTTGCTGACGAAACCTTCTCGATCTTAATGGGCGAAAAGGTTGAGCCAAGACGTGAATTTATTGAAAAGAATGCAAACTACGTCACTAATCTTGACGTATAAGCTATGATTTTTACAACAATTACTTTAAATCCCTGCCTTGATCGGCGGGAATATCTTGAAAGCCTGTCGCTTGGTGAGACCAACCGTCCTTATAAAACCGCCGAATCGGCGGGCGGTAAGGGTATTAACGTATCGAAAGCGCTGATTGATCTGATTAAAAGGCATAAAGCTTACGGTAAAGCGCGCGTTCATACCGTTACCTTTGCGGGCGGACGGAGCGGTGAGAATTTTCGGGAGCTTCTTTACAGGACGTTTTCGTCGGGCGATGAGTTCGGCGGAGTCACGGTGCTTGATTCCAATTTTAATACCCGTGTCTGCACGAAGCTCGTCACCCCTTACGGTGTAACCGAGATTAACGAGCAAGGTAAGATCGGTGAGAATGAGATCAAGGCGCTCATTGACCTTGTTGCAGACCTTGTGGCGGGCGGCGGGGAAGGAATCGTTTTTCTGTCGGGTAGTATGCCGACGGTTGTCTGTGAGGAAAGTTTTACACAGACAGAAAATGACGCTGACAGTTTTCCACACCTGTTGAAAAATCCTGTGGAAAACTTCTTGATTACCCTGCTTGAAAGCTGTGGAATCCGGGTGATCGCGGATACCTCGAAAAAAAGCCTTGTGGAAAGTCTGAAGGCATCGCCAACCCTCATCAAACCTAACGCCGACGAGCTTTCGGAGCTTTACGGTAAGCCGTTTTCAAGCGAGGATGAGCTTGTGGATTTTTGCCGTGAGCTGTATGTGGATAACGGCTGTGAGGTACTCTGTACGATGGGTGAGCGCGGGGCGGTTTTCGTCGGGCGCGACGGTGTTTTCAAACAACGATCCCACAGAGTTTTCCCCTGCGATCCGACGGGCGCGGGTGACACCTTCCTTGCGGCGTTTGCTTTTTCCTATTATTATCTGAAGGACAGTCCCGAGAAAGCGCTTGTCTTCGCGGATAGCTATACGAGAGAGTATCTTGAAAAAAGTCTTGGGTAAACGCATAAGGATAAAAGGAATTTTCGCGCGTTTATCAAGCTTGGTCAGGGATTATGAGAGCTTGATAAACGCTATGAAGTAACGTGGGCGCTGCCCACACCCGCCCGTTTTTTGAAAAAAACGGTGCAAAAACTTTTCTGACAAGGTATCACGGAAGGTTTTAAATTAGTAAAAATAGAAAATCTATGACCTTCTTAAAGGTTTTTGAGGGGTTATAGGGGAACTTTTTTTAAGAAAGCTCCTCTGATAAAGTTTTTGAAAGGTTTGGAAAACTTTTTTCAAAAGTATTCCAAGAAAAGAAAAAATGGCAGAGAATTACGAATACAAGGATCAGAAAATCGTTGACGTGCATATGGAAAAGGAGGTTAAAAAATCCTTTATCAACTATGCGATGTCAGTTATTGTTGCCCGCGCGCTTCCCGACGTGCGCGACGGTATGAAGCCGGTACACCGCCGTATTTTGTATGCAATGTACGAAGACCATCTTACGTACGATAAGCCTTTTTGTAAGTCGGCAACGACAGTCGGTAACGTGCTGGGCAGATACCATCCGCACGGCGACGCATCGGTTTACGATGCTATGGTACGTCTGGCACAGCCTTTTAATATGCGCTATCCCCTGA
>CAZMAF010000015.1:12593-31486 GCA_964564225.1 uncultured Lachnospiraceae bacterium | reverse complement strand
CGTCGGCGCGAACAAGAACTCCATCAAGATCATCGGTGACCACACCGATAAGTATATTCAGGCTTATTTTCAGTACGACTCGAAGAAGACCGGCGGCGTAACCATTTCGCACCTCCGTTTCGGTGACAAGGCGATCAAGAGCCCCTACTACGTAACCAAGGCTGATTTCGTTGCCTGCCACAATCCTTCTTACATGGTTAAAGGCTACAAGATCGTAAATGACGTTAAGCCCGGCGGTACGTTCCTTCTCAACTGCCAGTGGACGGCTGAGGAGCTTGAAGCTCACCTCACGAGTGAAGCTAAGGCGTATATCGCGAACAATAATATCAAGTTCTACATCATCAACGCTATCGACAAGGCAATCGAGATCGGTATGGGTAAGAGAACCAATACCATTCTTCAGTCGGCGTTCTTCAAGCTGGCTAACATTATGCCGATCGCAGAGGCACTTGAGTACATGAAGGCTGCGGCTAAGAAGAGCTACCTCAAGAAGGGTGAAGCTGTCGTTGAACTCAATTACAAGGCAATCGACGCAGGCGTTGACGCGATCGTTGAAGTTGACGTTCCCGAAAGCTGGAAGACGCTTGATACCGCTGCCGCTAAGGAAACGGCTGAAGGCGCAAGAGCTGATCTTGTTGATTTCGTCAATAATATCGTTACTCCTGTTGGTAAGATGAACGGCGATTCGCTCCCCGTTTCTGCATTTGAAAAATACGTTGACGGCTCGTTCCCTCAGGGTTCTGCCGCTTATGAAAAGCGCGGTGTTGCCGTTACCGCTCCTATCTGGCACGCTGAAAACTGCATTCAGTGCAACCAGTGCGCTTACGTTTGTCCTCACGCCGCTATCCGTCCTTTCGCTCTGAACGCTGACGAGGCAGCTTCGGCTCCCGCAACGACCAAGTACACCGCGAAGATGATCGGTAAGGGCTGTGAAAACCTTAAGTTTACCATGGCTATCTCGGCTCTTGACTGTATGGGTTGCGAGCTTTGCGTTAAGGCTTGTCCTACCAAGCCCGAAAAGAGAGCGCTTTCGATGGTTCCTCAGGCAGAGGCAATCAGCGAACAGCCTGCATTCGATTATTGCGTTGCAAACGTATCGAAGAAGGAGCTTCCTTTCGCGGAAACTACCGTTAAGGGCAGCCAGTTCAATCAGCCCCTCCTCGAGTTCTCGGGTTCTTGCGCAGGTTGTGCGGAAACCTCTTATGCAAGACTTGTTACACAGCTCTTCGGCGAGAGAATGTACATTTCGAACGCTACCGGTTGTTCGTCTATCTGGGGCGGCTCTGCTCCCGCAACGCCTTACACCGTAAACCGCGAAACCGGCAGAGGTCCCGCTTGGGCGAACTCCCTCTTTGAGGATAATGCTGAACACGGTTACGGTATGTACGTCGGTCAGAAGACCATTCGTGAAAAGCTCATTGCTAAGGTAGCTGAAATGGCTGAGTCCGACAAGGCATCCGACAGCTTCAAGGCTGCTGCTAAGGCATATCTTGATACGGTCAATGATTCGAAGGCTAACGAGGCTGCAACCAAGGCTCTGATTGCTGAGCTTGAAGCGGCTGCTGCTGCCGGTTGTCCCGCAGCGCCCGCTATCCTCGCTGAAAAGAACTACCTTTCCAAGAAGAGCGTATGGATTTTTGGCGGCGACGGTTGGGCTTACGATATCGGTTTCGGCGGTCTTGACCATGTTCTCGCATCGGGCGAAAACGTAAACGTCTTCGTATTCGATACCGAAGTTTATTCCAACACCGGCGGTCAGGCTTCCAAGGCTTCTCAGGTAGGTCAGGTTGCACAGTTCGCTGCTGCGGGTAAGGCAATCGGCAAGAAGAACCTTGCAGAAATTGCTATGTCCTACGGTTACGTTTACGTTGCTCAGATCGCAATGGGCGCAGATATGAACCAGACTATCAAGGCTCTTGTTGAGGCGGAAGCTTACGACGGCCCTTCGATCGTTATCGGTTACGCTCCCTGCGAAATGCACGGCGTTAAGGGCGGTATGACCAACTGCCAGCTCGAAATGAAGAGAGCGGTTGAGGCAGGCTACTGGCATCTGTTCCGCTTCAATCCTGCGAATAAGGCAGAGGGTAAGAATCCCTTTACTCTTGACTCGAAGGAGCCTACGGGCAGCTACGTAGACTTTATTAAGAGTGAGACCCGTTACGCCCGTCTCGTTCAGCAGTTCCCCGAAAGAGCAAACGAACTCTTTGAAAAGGCTGTTGTTAACGCACAGGCTAAGTACGACAGACTCACTAAGTACGCTAAGCTCTACGAATAAGTTTTAAATCCGAAAAACCTCAAGGCGCAAGCCTTGAGGTTTTTTTCATTTTGCAGGCATACGATAAGAGGAAAGCTCTTGAAAAACAAATGGATGCGTGGTATAATAACGGTAAGTGAAATCAGGTTATGATAAGGAGGGTTATCGGGATGCTGTTCGGTAAACATATCAACCGTTATTATTTCAGGTATATGCCGCGGCTGTTTCTGGGTATTCTGGCGTTATTGTTGGTTGACTATATGCAGCTCGTCGTTCCCGAGCTTTACCGTATGGTCGTCAACGGGATGGCGTACGGCTTTAACACTGTGGACGGTGCTTCTGTTCCTTTTTCTAAAGAATTTTTGTTAAACGATATCTGTCTTCCTTTGATTGTTGTTATTCTGAGTCTTGTCTTCGGCAGATTTTTGTGGCGTATTTGCTTTTTTGGCGCGGGTATCGGGGTAGAGACCGACCTGCGCGGCAAAATGTTCGACCGCTGTAAGGATCTTTCGCAGGCGTATTATCAGGTGAATAAGGTCGGCAATATGATGTCGCTCTTTACCAACGATCTCGAAACGGTGCAGGATTGTTTCGGTATGGGTGTGATGACCTTTACCGATGCACTTTTTCTCGGTTCGCTTGCTATAATCAAAATGGCGCGGATGAATTTTTACCTGACCCTTTATTCGCTTGTTCCGATGGTATTTATGCTCATTTCGGTGCTTGTCGTCGGCAAGTTTATGTCGAAAAAATGGGAAAAACGGCAGGCGGCGTTTTCCTCGCTTTCCGATTTTTCACAGGAATCCTTTTCGGGACTTGCCGTTGTCAAGGCATTTGTTAAAGAGGGTATTGAGCTTATACGGTTTCACAAGCTTAACTGTGAAAACGAGGATGCCAACGTCAATTATACGAAGGCATCTACCTTGCTTCGCATTTCGGTAACGCTCTTTGTTGAAAGCGTTATTTGTATTATTCTCGGTTATGGCGGTTACCTCGTTTATATCGGCACGTTTAATGCCGGTCAGCTTGTTGAGTTTATCGGCTATTTTACCGCGATCATCTGGCCGGTAATGGCAATTTCCGAGTTGATTGAAATGCGCTCGCGCGGCAAAGCCTCGTTGAAGCGTATTGCCGAGCTTCTCGATGCCGGGATCGACGTCAAGGATCGCGAGGACGTTGAGGATGTGGCGCATATCGCAGGTCATATCGAATATCGCCATCTGACCTTTGCTTATCCCGGCAGTGAGATTGAGGTATTAAAGGATATTTCCTTCTCAATCAATTCGGGTGAAAACGTCGGTATTATTGGCAGAACGGGAGCGGGTAAAACGACACTGACTGACCTTTTGCTTCGTACTTATAACGTACCTGACGGCACGGTTTTTGTTGACGGACGCGACGTGAATACCATTCCCATTAAAACGCTGCGTCAAAATATTGCTTACGTACCGCAGGACAATTTTCTTTTCAGTGATACTGTGGCGAATAATATTGCCTTTGCTACCGACGGTGCTACGCGCGAGGCGGTGGTTGAGGCAGCAGTGCTTGCTGATATTGACAGCAATATTGCCGCCTTCACCGACGGCTACGATACGGTACTCGGTGAGCGCGGCGTAACTGTTTCGGGCGGTCAGAAGCAGAGAATTTCGATTGCCCGTGCGTTGATGAAAAACGCGCCCATTCTTATTCTTGACGATTCGGTTTCCGCTGTGGACGTCAAGACCGAGAAGGCGATACTTGAAAATCTCAAAAAGCTTCGCCGCGGCAAGACGACTATTCTAATTGCGCACCGTGTGTCGACCGTTGCGGGTATGGACAAGATACTTTTTATGGATGATGCAAGACTTGTAGCGATGGGTACGCACGATGAGCTTTACGCGAGCTGCGAGGCGTACCGTATGACCGTTGAGTTACAGAAGCTTGACGAGGAAGGGGGCGGTGACAATGCTTAACTTCAATCCGCTTCTTTTGGTCGGCGGCGTGATCGGTGTTTTTTCGCTGATCTTCATTATTGCCTATCTTTCGATTAAGGACAAAAAGGCGGCGATTGGTTTTGACCGTAATATGAAAGACGGCGAGATCGTCAAGCGTCTGCTTCGTTATGCCAAGCCCTATTTTTCGAGTTTTATTCTCGTCCTGGTTCTGATGCTTTTTTCGATTGCCTACGACATTGCTTCGCCTTTGATCGTGGGTAAGATACAAGCACTTATTGCCGAAGAGTTTACGATGGCGGCGCTTCTTACCTACGTTACCGTTTACGGCTCTGTTCTTGTCGTATCGCTGGTGTCGTCTTATTTGCAGGCGATTATTCTTCAGCGCGTCGGACAGCGCATTATTTCTTCGATCCGTATGGACACCTTCTGCCATATTGAAAAGCTTTCGCACAGTCAGCTTCACCGACTGCCTGTCGGTAAGCTGGTTACCCGTGTGACCAACGATACCAACGCCATTTCGATGATGTTTACGAATATTCTCGTTAATCTTGTGAAAAACGTTTTCGTAATTCTCGGCGTTTTAATGGCGATGCTTTTTCTCAATTACGAGCTGACGCTGATGGTTTTGTCCTTTGTTCCGTTCGTGGTGCTTTTTACCGTCATTTTTCGCAAATTCTCGCGCAAGGCGTATCGCAAGGTCAAGGACAGAACGACTGACATTAACACCTATTTATCCGAGCATCTTTCAGGTATGAAGATCATTCAGATCTTCAACCGTGAGGCGTCCAAAAAGGCGGAGTTTGACGGTAAAAACCGCTATCTCAGCCAAGCGAAGAAGGAGCAGATTTTTGTCTTCGGTATTTTCAGACCGATGGTTTATATGCTCTATATTTCTTCGATTCTTTGTCTTCTTTACCTTGGCGGTATGGGCTATATCAACGATACCGTCTTTTTGGGACAGACGATTACCTCGCCCGTTGTGGTTTCCTTCTATATGTATATCTCGAAGTTTTTTAATCCCATCCAGACCCTTGCTGAGAGCTTCAATTTTTTGCAGTCTGCTTTTGCATCGGCTGAAAAGATTTTTACCATTCTCGATATTGCGCCCGAGGTTGTGGATTGTGAGGATGCCGTCGAGCTTGAAACGGTGCGCGGTGAGATTGAATTTGAGAACGTATGGTTTGCGTACGTTGGTGAGGAATGGGTTCTGAAGGACGTATCCTTTAAAATCGGTGCGGGTGAAACCGCCGCCTTCGTCGGCTCGACGGGCAGCGGAAAGACCACGATTTTGTCGCTGATCGTGCGGAATTATGATATTCAGAAGGGCAAGATCACTCTGGACGGTATGGATATCCGTAAGATCAAAATTGCCTCTTTGCGCCGTTATTTCGGACAGATGCTTCAAGACGTATTTCTTTTCTCGGGTACGATCCGTTCTAACATTCTTATGGGACTTGACGGCGTGTCGGACGAGGAGGTCAATAAGGCTTGCCGTTACGTTAATGCCGATCGCTTTATTTCAAAGTTGCCCGCGGGACTTGATGAGGAAGTGAGAGAGAGAGGCAATAATTTCTCGGCGGGCGAGCGACAGCTCTTATCCTTTGCCCGAACCATTGTGCATGAGCCGACGGTGATGATTCTCGATGAGGCAACTGCTAATATTGATACCGAAACCGAGCTTCTTATTCAGGATTCGCTTGAAAAAATGATGCACATCGGCACGATGCTGATGGTGGCGCACCGTCTTTCGACCATCCGTCACGCTGACCGTATTTTCGTTTTATCACACGGCGTGATTAAGGAGCAGGGCACGCACGAGGAGCTTCTTGAAAAGCGCGGCAGATATTATCATTTGTACCGTTTGCAGTATGAAAAAAAGGTGTAGGTTTTATATTCTTTTAAAAACTTTCTGACTTCTACTGTCTCAATACGGTTTTTATCTTGTCACGGAAGCTTTCGGAATGCAGTTTATACCATTAACAAAAAAATAAAAACCCGACCAAAGGTCGGGTTTTTTGATGCGGTTTTGTATGACGGGTTATACCGTCGTATTTTCGTTTTCGGTTGATCCGGCTTCGTCGAGGAATGCAAAGTCGTTCTTTGCTGCCTTCTTTTCAGCCTTCTTTTCTTTCTTGACTTTTACGGTTGCGGTATATTCTTCAGGTACGGTGATCTCGGGAGCGCCTTCTTCGTACATTTCACAAGCAACGTCGCCGGGGAACGGAAGTGCTTTTTTATTCTTCAGAACAAGCATAAGCGTCAAAGCGAGTGCGCCGACGATGAATGCGGCAAATGCGACGAAGAAGAGAATAATTGCGTAAAGGTGTGTTTCAAAGGTGAGAATTACGCTGGGGAAGATCGTAAAGGTGATACCGAAGCAAGCATAAGGAAGCGCCGTTGCCATAATCGAGCCGTTCATCATATAAGCGGCGTTGACCCAAAGCGGAGCAATGAAAAGGATGGTAATGATGAGGAGCTGAGAGAAGTAGAGCGACATTGCGCCGAACGTACCGTATTCCGTGCCATTCAGCATACCGATGAGGAAGTAGAGGATTGAAACGGCGTAGCTGGCGCCGGTCGAAAGCAGAAAACGCTTCATTTTGCTCATACCGTGCTTGCGGAGTGTAAATTGACTGAATGCGGCAAGCGTGACCTGTGCTAACACAAAAGAGATAAAGAGAAGGATGGACCAGGTGTACGATTTTGCGATGAGCGAATAGAATGCGGAGGGAAGGGTCAGGATCAGGGTAGAAAGGGAAATATAGAACCAAACGTCGTTGTTACCGAAGGCCGGAGTAAAACCGACATTGTACCGTCCCGAGCTTTTGGCAACGATGGTAAGCATAGCAAGGCTTGCGCCTACCATTACGATGATCTGCCACAGGGATGAGAAGGGGGCGGACTCTTTGGCATCTGAAAAATTATTTGTCTGATTCTGGTTATAAAGCAAAGCGGAAATTGAATTCAGCATATTGATACCGCTGCCAAGCCAGAACTCGTCCATAGCCGTTGCCGTACCCTCTGCGCGGTTTTTCGCCGCCTGAATGATGCGGTCAGCCATGGCGGTATCGTATTTGTATTCGGGCTCGGTTGGCTTTTTCTTAAGCTCGCCGTTTTCAAAGCGCTCCATTTCCTCAAGATAGGTCAGATATCTTGTTTCATAATTGCTGATAAAGGTATAAAGCGGGGCGTAATGCCAGGCCATCTTATATTCATTCATACTGAGATCGGCTTTTTCATAGCTTTCGGTATTCGTGTCAATGATGAAACCGACACCTGCGAACACCGCCAGAATCAGCACGAAGGCGAGGAGTAAATAAACATATTTATTTTTCATATTCGCGCATTTGGTTGCTACGCGAGTGCAGGTGGTTTTGACCGACGACCAGACTGTACTTGCAATTTCTTTGGTCTTTGTCCAGACACGGGACATAAACTTCTTGATGGCTGTCATAGATACACTCCTACTTTGTATTATAAGTTCTCAATCATAATGTTATCACAATATGTGCTTTTTGTCAAGGGTAAAATGTATTTTTTGTACAGAATCTACAAGAGATTCTCAGGAAAAAATCCGAACGGCAATGCGCAGCTTTCCTTTTTTGGTGTCGGCAAGAATCCCCTCGCAGAGAAAACGTCCGAATCCGCGCAGAGAAACGACGGTGTGAGGCGGTACAGCGGTATCGGGTTTGGTGATCACCTTACCGTCGATGGCGCACAGCTCCTTTTCAATCATGACTTTTGCCTTTTCGCGTGAAAGCTTATACACGGCGGCAACAAGGGCATCAAGGCGTTCGCTTGATGAGACGACTGACGTTACGTCGGGTAACGCGATTGCGGTATCGGGAGGCGATACGACGGTTTTTGCCGTAATATCGGTTCTTTTGATGCGCGTGAGGTTTTCTTCGATATAAGGCGCGATGCTTTCAAGGACATAGAGATAGCCGATATTATCAACGACGAGGATATCGCCGAGTAACTCGCGTTTGATACCGAGCGCCATTAAGCTGCCGAGAAAATCGCGATGAGTCAGCGTATCGGCAAATTTCGGCGCGCGGGGTGAGAGGGCAAGCCAGAGCGATTCAAAAGACGGCTCGTAGCCGAACTCCCGGGCATCACCGAAAATGGCGTATTTCCGCTCGGCGCTGTCAAAACCGCCGACTAAGATATACGGTCCGATCTTGCTGCGCCCGGAAAGCTCGCGAAGCTCTGTCTGCTCGGCGAGTGTCAGAAAATGCGAGGCAACGTAATAACCGCCTTCTTTTGATTGTCGGGCAAGATCAAGCATACGGTTTTCAAAAAGCTTGGTTTCTTCCATAAACAGTCCTTTGGGGTATCGAATAAACCGCAGAGAGAGAGAGAGAGGGAACGGGAAAAAGAGGGGGAAAAGGGAGGGAAAGCGCGTGTGGGACGTTCTTATGCGGTTTTACGTGTTCAATCAGGAAAAACGGACGGTGAACTGCGAGAGAACGATGCCGTTTTCATCGCTCAGGGTGACAAGGGCTTCCGTAACATTTCCCTTGGAAAGCTTTTCAAAGGTCATGCCGAAAAGCAGACAGCCGTCTGCGGCGGAATAAGCCGTATCAAACAGGGTAATGGAATTGGTCAGGGAAAGCTCGCCTGAACCGGAGGTGAGTACGTATTGATAGGAATTGTTCGTGCTTTCCGTATAGAAGATAACCGTCAGAGTCAGCTGTTTTTGACTTGTGTCGGTGTAGGCTCTGATCAGATCGCTGTCAGCGATATAGAGCAGGGAAAGCGAATCGGAGTCGGTTTCGTGTTTTATCTGAGGATAGAGCGAAATACTGCCGCTTGCAAGGGGCGCGTTTTCGGGGATACTCGGCGTAACGGAGGGCTTGGTCGTCACGGTGGGCGCGATGGTGACAACGGGATTTGCCGCGGTAGTCGCGGTGGTCGTTACACTCGACGTATTGTTGCCCGAGGGGGTGATCATATCGGAGGGAACTTCTTCATTGAAAAGCTGGAAGGCAAGTTCGGGATAGTCGATAAAGACATTGCGGTTGCCCTGATAAGCAGCAACGACCTCGTTACGTCCCATTTCCCAGGTATCGACTGGGTCGAGCGCGCACCATTCAAGCAGCACGCTGATGCTCTGGAAGACATCGGTAATGCTGTCAGCACCCCAATCCGAGCCCCATCTGACGTAAACGTAAAGGCAGATTCTGGCAACGTCGCCCTTGACGTTGTCGTTAGGCTCAAAATAGGTGCTTGTATACGTACCGCCTACTAACCCCGAAAGGTTGCCTGTGCTGGCAGAGCCTGAAGATACGTTACCGAACTTCTTGTTGCCGCGGTTGGAGTTGGTTCTGTTTTCGTCGGGACGGATATGATGAAGGTCTGCGCCTCCGCCCGAGGTGTTTCCGCCGCCGAGACTTTGTGGCCATACGTGCTCGCGGTTCCAGCCGTTCCCACTGTTATATTCACTGTAAGTCGCCTGATACGAGGTGTAAAGCATGGTGATCATGCCGTTTTCGTTTTCACAGTCGGTCATCGTTGCCATATCGCGGCAGTTGTTGTAGGAGGATTGTCTGGTGTGCGTTGATCTCATCAGCGTGCGAAGCGAGGTGAGAAGCGCGGAGGAGGAAAGCCCTGAAAGCGTTTCGTAACTGTAGCTTCCCGTGTAATAGGAGGCAGCCGACGTGCCGTCAAGCGTCGTACAGACTTCGTCACGTTTTCCCGAATTGGAGGTTTGGGAATAAATGAGTGTTGCCGCTTCGGAAGTGAATGCCGCCGTAAAGACAGACGAGAGTATTACGACAGCGACAAGGAGCGCAACGAGCGATTTGGATAATCTTTTCATACCGTAGTTCCTTACTCAAATTTATGTTATATGGTGGTGAATTATATAGCGGTGTACAGGTATTATAGCATGCTTTTTGGGAAAAAGCAAGGATTGTCACCGCTTTTTCGGAAGGCTTTTTAAAAAAATTACACATCGTATAAATGTTTACAAATCGTTCACAAAAACGACACAAATTCATCTTAAACGCTTTTTATAATAATAAAGATGGAGATAAGTATTACAATAAGAAAGGATATACATTATGCTGAAACGGCTTCTCGGCTCTGTGCGTGAATATAAACGTCCCGCCATATTAACGCTCGTTTTCATTGTTTTGGAATCGGTGATCGAGGTCTTTATTCCGAAGGTCACGGCAGACTTGATCAATGCGATTGAGGACGGCTATGCCACACGTGAGATGCTTTTTATGCGCGGCGCTCTGCTTGTTGTTATGGCGCTCGCCTCGCTTACTTGCGGCGGTATTGCAGGCTATACCTGCGCGAAAGCATCGGCAGGTTTTGCTAAAAATCTGCGTCATGACGTATTTGAAACGGTGCAGGGCTATTCGTTTGAAAACATTGATAAATTTTCGTCTTCGTCGCTCGTCACCCGTATGACGACCGACGTTTCCAACGTACAGATGGCGTTTATGATGCTCATTCGTACGGCTGTCCGCGCACCTCTTATTCTCGTCTGCGCCATCGTTATGGCGTTTTTGAACGGTGGCGCGCTTGCTCTTACTTTTGTTGTCGTCATTCCCGTGCTGGTTGCGGGACTTCTCCTTGTTGCCCGCTTTGCGATGCCTTCCTTCCGCCGCGTATTTAAAAAATACGACAAGCTGAATGAGTCGATTGAAGAAAACGTACGCGGTATGCGCGTTGTGAAGGGATTTTCGCGCGAGGAATACGAAAAGGAAAAGTTTGCAAGAGCCTCGAAGAATATCCGTGACGATTTTGTGCGCGCCGAGCGGATCGTTGCGCTCAACAATCCCTTGATGACATTCTGTATGTACTTTAACATGATTTTCATTTTGTTCTTTGCCTCGAAATTTATCATTTCGGGCACGAGTTCTATCGGCGTCGGACAAATTCAGATGATGCTCAATTACGGTATGCAGGTGCTGATGAGTCTTATGATGCTCTCGATGATCTATGTTATGCTTACGATGTCGGCAGAATCAATCCGCCGTATCAACGAGGTGTTGATTGAAAAGAGCAATCTGACCTCTCCCGAAAATCCGGTAACGGCAGTTGCCGACGGCTCGGTGGAATTCAAGAACGTATCGTTCAAGTATGCCGCAACGGCAGAGCGCTTTGCGCTTGAGGGTGTTAATCTTACGATTGAGAGCGGTATGACTGTCGGTATCATCGGCGGTACGGGTTCGAGTAAGACGACGCTCGTTCAGCTCATTCCCCGTCTTTACGATGCGACGGAGGGTGAGATTCTGGTCGGCGGCGTAAACGTCAGGGACTATGAGCTTGATACGCTGCGCCGTTCGGTTGCGATGGTGCTTCAGAAGAATCTTCTTTTCTCGGGTACGATCAAGGAAAATCTCCGTTGGGGCAATCCCGATGCGACTGATGAGGAAATCGTTACCGCCTGCCGGCTGGCGGCGGCTCATGATTTCGTTATGAGCTTTCCTGACGGCTATGACACATACATCGAGCAGGGCGGTACGAACGTATCGGGCGGTCAGAAGCAGCGTCTTTGCATTGCGCGCGCACTGCTTGCAAAGCCAAAAGTGTTGATTCTCGACGATTCAACCTCAGCGGTCGATACGAAGACCGATGCGATGATCCGTCACGCCTTTAAGACGTACATTCCCGAAACCACCAAGCTGATCATTGCACAGCGCGTTGCTTCCATCGAGGATGCCGATCTTATTCTCGTTCTTGATAACGGTAAGATCACGGCTTCGGGTACGCATAGCGAGCTTCTTGTGTCGAGTGATATTTACCGCGAGGTTTACGAATCGCAGAAGAAGGGAGACAGTGACGATGAATAAATCGGGTATGATACATAAATCGGCAATGCCGAAGGGCGCGATGCCGCCCAATATGAAAAAACGTCCGAAAATGAATTTCCGTGTACTCTTTCGCGTATTGAAGTTTTATTTCAAGGCGTATCCAATTCTCGCTCCCTTACAGCTTATCTGTATTCTGTTTTCGGCGGGTGTTTCGGCAATGCCCTCGCTTTTCGTGCAGAAGATTGTTGCCGCTATCAGCGATGCGGTCGATCATGCCACGCCTTGGAGCGTTGCCTCGAAGACGATTGTTCCGTATATTTTAATTCTGGTAAGCCTTTACGTTCTCGCGCTGATTTCGCTTACTGTTCATAATCAGCTCGGTGCGTATATTACGCAGGGATTTCTTTGCAAAATGCGCCGCCGTCTTTTCAACAGCATGCAGAATTTGCCGATCCGTTTCTTTGATACGCACAAGCACGGCGATATTATGTCGCACTATACCAACGATATTGACACGCTGCGTCAGCTTGTGTCGCAATCGCTCCCCTCGCTCGTGCAGTCGATCGTGATTGCCACGACGGTGCTTGGTATCATGCTTTACTTCAGCGTATGGATGACTTTCGTTATCTTGGCGGGCGTTCTCGTTATGGTATTTGTTTCTAAGGCCATCGGCGGTGGCTCGGCAAAATATTTTATCCGTCAGCAAGCCGCTATCGGTAAGACCGAAGGCTTCGTGCAGGAAATGATGAACGGTCAGAAGGTTATTAAGGTCTTCTGTCACGAAGAAGAAGCAAAGCGCAGTTTTGATGAGATCAATACGGCTCTCTGTGAGGACAGCACCCGAGCGCACGCTTATGCCAATCTGCTCGGTCCGATCATTATGAATATCGGTAATATTATTTACGTTATTACTGCAATTATCGGAGGGCTTTTCGTTCTGACTGAAGGTTTTCCGAATTACGGACTTGGCAATTTCCCCGTTTTCGAGGTGTCCATGCTCATTCCTTTTCTGTCAATGACGAAGCAGTTTACGGGACAGGTCAACACGTTCTCGCAGCAGATCAACTCGATTATTATGGCAATGGCGGGCGCGTCGCGTATCTTTGCTCTGATGGACGCGGAAAAGGAAGCCGATGAGGGGTACGTTACGCTTGTTAATGTCGAGATTGACGAAGATGGCAATATGCACGAGACCGATGCACACACGCACACCTGGGCGTGGAAGCATCCTCACACCGACGGCACGCTTACCTATACGAAGCTTGAAGGCGACGTTCGTCTTTTTGACGTGGATTTTGCCTACGAGGAGGGCAAGACGGTTCTTCATAATGTGTCGATCTACGCAAAGCCCGGTCAGAAGGTTGCTTTTGTCGGCGCAACGGGCGCGGGCAAGACGACGATCACCAATCTTTTAAACCGTTTCTACGACATTGCCGACGGTAAAATCCGTTACGACGGTATCAACATCAATAAGATCAAAAAGGACGATCTGCGCCGCGCGCTCGGTATCGTTTTGCAGGAGACCAATCTTTTTACGGGAACGGTTATGGATAACATCCGTTATGGCAGACTGGATGCAACCGATGAGGAATGCATCGAGGCGGCACGACTTGCGGGCGCTGACGATTTCATATCCCGATTGCCCGAAGGATACAAGACCGAGCTTACGAGCAACGGTGCAAATCTTTCGCAAGGTCAGCGGCAGCTTATTGCGATTGCACGCGCGGCTGTTGCCGATCCTCCCGTTATGATTCTTGACGAAGCGACCAGTTCGATTGACACGAGAACAGAGGCGATCGTACAGCGCGGTATGGATAAATTGATGGAAGGCAGAACCGTCTTTGTTATTGCGCACCGCCTTTCCACCATTATGAACTCCGACGTGATTATGGTGCTTGATCACGGCAGGATCATCGAGCGTGGCTCGCACGATGATCTGCTCAAGGAAAAAGGCACGTACTATCAGCTTTATACCGGCGCGTTCGAGCTGGAATAAGCGGATGGCTTTAAAAGGCGAAAAACAACCCGACCGAAATGCTTTCGGTCGGGTTGTTCGGTTTTGATATCAATATAATTTGATCACGTGGTTCTCGATGGCGGCGAAGGCTTCGTCTTCAAGCGTTTTCAGATCGAGCTTGGCTTCCTCGGCAAGTACTTTTTCGATGGCGGGACGGGTTTTGGGATGTTTGGGTGTAAAGACGGTGCAGCAGTCTTCGTAAGGCAAGATCGAGGTTTCAAAGGTGTTGATTTTTCTGGCGATTGTAACGATTTCATCTTTGTCCATACCGATACAGGGACGGAAGACAGGCATCGAAACGACACTGTCGGTTACGCCGAGTGCCTGCATAGTCTGGCTTGCCACCTGACCGAGACTTTCCCCCGTGACGAGCGCTTCACAGTAATACGCCTTAGCGCAACGCTCGGCAAGACGCATCATCGAGCGGCGGAGCAGAAGGGTAAAATAGTCTTCGTTAATATGCTTTTTCAGTTCTTCCTGAATTTTGGTGAGCGAAATGACGTGGACGTTCATTTTACCGGTATATTCGGTCACGAGGCGGGCAAGCTCCAGCACCTTTTCTTTGGCTCTTTCGCTCGTGTAGGGAAAGCTTTCAAAATGAAGGGCATCAATGACAGCTCCTCTTTTGGCGATCATATAGCCGGCAACGGGGGAGTCGATGCCGCCTGACAGTAATAAGAGCGCGCGTCCCGACGTTCCGCAGGGGATACCGCCTGCGCCCTTGGAATCATCGGCGTGTAAGAAGGCGGCGTTTTCGCGGATCTCGACGTGTACAACCTTTTCGGGATTGAAAAGATCGACCTCGATTTCGGGCATCACCTCAAGAAGCGCGCAACCGATCTCGGCGGAAATTTCGGGCGAGGTCATAGGGAAGCGTTTGTCGGCACGTTTGCCTGTGACTTTGAAGGTTTTATAGCCGCGGAGAAAGTCGGGCAGATAGTCTTTGGCGGTGGTAAGGATGGCATTGAGATTTTTTTCGCAGGAAGCGGCGCGCATGACGTTGACGATGCCGAATACCTTTTTCAGGCGGCGGAGCGCTTCATCGAAGGCAAATTCACCGTTCTGCGGTTCGACGTACAGTACCGACTGACCGTGGCGGATCTCGCAGTCGCCAAGACCGACGAGGCGGCGCTTGACTGTATTGACCATGGCATTTTCAAAATAACTCTTGTTGAGTCCTTTCAGTACGATCTCGCCGTACTTGCATAAAATAACTTCTCTCATTATGTACCTCTTAATTGTCGTAGGAATATTCTTTTCCGTTATAGTGAATGACACGCTTTTCGCGGTCGATTGTCCAATTGTTGTTTTGTATTTTGACGTCCGAAAGCGTGTCAAACTGACTTCCCGCAGCGTTCAGGGCGAGCGTCTTTTGCAGAATGCCGTCGCCTGCCGTAGCAGCGTTCAGGGCGATTGCATTTGCACGGCGGGTATCGTTCATGCCGAAATAGTAAAAGCCGACACCCGACAGGGTGCTGCATTCCCAAGTCGCGTCGCAGTGATAATAGGCGTTTTTCACCTTGATGAGAGACCAGCCGTGCGGCGCGCGGTCGACAGAACGGTAACCTTTGACGAGAATTGCTTCAACGCCGACCTGACGGAGTAAATAGTTATAGGCATCCGAAAAGGAATAGCATATTCCGTTATTTTCGGTCAGCGCGTAATAGGCGTTGGTTTGCCATTCTTCAAAATCAATTTTGAAATAATCGACGGTATAGGCGATATAATGATAGAGCAGAAGTGCTTTTTCGGCTTCGCCGTCGCCGTATACGAGGGTTTTATGGATAATTTCCTCAACGCGCGCACCGAATGCGGCGATTTTTTCAAGATGCTCCGACCGTTCGTAGCGATAAGTGAAGAAAAGGGTCAGCGTATCTTCATCCGCCTCCCATGAAGCGAGCGCTGATGGGGGAAATTCGTAAAAGAGGTTATCTGTTACGGCGAGAAGCTCGTCCTTTGTGTCGAACGTTACTGTCAGTCGGCGGTTGATGAGAGCGCGAATGGCATCCTTAAAGGCACTTTGGTAGGTTTCTTCAACAAGCGGCGAGAGTAGGTAGGGATTCCAGTGTATCCGGAGCGGTTCGCCCTTGTTTTGTACGATTGGTTCGGTATCGTAGAGGACATCCTCATAGGTGGTTCCGGCTTCGGTTGGCGTTCGGGAAGTCGTAACAGTCGAGGAAAGGGGATTTGAGGAAAGCACGGTTGAGGAAAGCGCGGTCGTTATTGTTGGAGGCTCTGCCTGTACCGTAACGGCGTTTTTACCACACGCTGCGAGAAGTCCTGTGAGACAGAGCAATATCAGAAAAAATGAAAGGCGTTTCACGGTATATCGTCCTGATTTGATTTAGGAAAGTACTTACCGACATTTTAGCACAGTTTTCTCAAAAAAGCAAGAAAAAAAGAAAACTTGTCTTTTAAAAATCCTATTGAGATTTTCTGCAATTTGTGTTATAATATATATAACGACTAACGGCAAGGAGAACGCTATGACTTACGTAATGAGTGACCTTCACGGTCAATATGAAAAATATACCGACATTCTTGATAAGATCGGTTTTCAGAAATCCGATACGCTTTTTATTCTTGGCGATATTTGCGACAGGGGCCCCGCGCCGATTCAAATTTTACAGGATATGATGATGCGCCCTAACGTTTTTCCAATTATGGGCGACTGTGATCTGAATGCTTTGCGCCTTTTGTCGAAAATGAATTCCGAAGAAGCGAAAAACGATCCCGCCTTCCGTCTTGAATTTGCCGGATGGCTTCAGAATGGTGGTATGACGACTGTTACGGCGTTTCGTGAGCTTGATGAGGAAACACAGGCTGATATTCTCGATTATATCCGCGAGGAATTTGTTGCTTACGACGAGATTGAGGTGGGCGGCACGACGTATCTGATGGTACACGCAGGGCTTCCCGAAAACGTAGAGGAGCTTGATGACTGCGAGGTTGAGGCATTGACTGATCGCGAGGCAGATTTCTCGAAGGAGTTTTTCAAAGATAAAATTCTCGTGACGGGACACACGCCGACCTATATGCAGAGTGAGGATTACCGTGGCAGAATTTATCGTCGCAACGGTCAGATCGGTATTGACTGCGGCGCGGGCGAGAACATTGCGCTCGGCTGTCTTTGTCTTGATAACGGAAAAGAATATTATGCGTAAAAAAACGGGATGCTCGTATATGCGAGCATCCCGTTTTTTGGTCAGTCATTTTTAAAAAGCTTGTTGAGCAGATAGATTGCACCGATGATAATGCCCATAACGATGGCAATACCGATCATACCTTCGGCAAGATAAGGGAGATTGTTGATAAATTCCATTGGCTTTGGCTCAATGGCGGCATTCAGATAAGCGTGCATCATCGTATGACCTCCTTAACCGAAGAAATTGAGGATAAGACCGCCCGCGATGACCGAGGCGACCTGTCCGGATACGTTGACACCGATCGACTGCATCAGAAGAAAGTTCTGAGGGTCTTCTTCAAGTCCCATCTTGTGAACGACTCTGCCCGACATGGGAAATGCCGAGATGCCTGCTGCGCCGATCATGGGATTGATTTTTTCCTTTAAGAAAAGGTTTAAGAATTTAGCAAAGAGTACGCCGCCTGCGGTGTCGAAGATGAAGGCAAAAAGACCAAGTCCAAGTATTAAGAGGGTGTTGAACTGTAAGAAATTTTCTGCCTGCATTTGTGAGGCGATGGTGATGCCGAGGAAAATGGTCACGAGGTTTGCGAGTACCTTCTGGGCGGTTTCGGATAGCGAGTTCAGAACGCCGCATTCGCGGATGAGATTACCGAACATCAGAAATCCGACGAGTCCGACAGAGGCGGGCGCCATGATACCGGCAACGATGGTAACAATGATGGGAAAAAGGATGCGCGTGGTTTTTGAAACCGCTCCGGGTTTGTAGGGCATGCGGATTCTGCGTTCTTTTTTTGTGGTGAGGAGCTTGATGACGGGCGGTTGAATCATGGGTACGAGCGCCATATAGGAGTAGGCGGCGACCATAATTGCGCCAAGATACTTACTGCCGAGCTTCATTGCGACCGAAATTGCCGTAGGGCCGTCGGCTGCGCCGATGATACCGATGGATGCGGCATCGTTCAGGGGGAAGAAGATCGAAGCGAGGCAGAAGGTGAAGAAGATGCCGAACTGCGCCGCAGCGCCGAAGAGCATCAGCTTGGGGTTTGAGAGAATTGGACCGAAGTCAATCATTGCGCCGATGCCGATGAACAGAATCAAGGGAAAAAGCTCGTTGGCAATACCTGCGTCAAATAGCACTGAAAGCGGGCCTTCGGTTAACCCTTGCGTGATCGCGCCCGAGAAAGGCAGGTTGACCATAATCGTACCGAAGCCAAGGGGAAGAAGCAGGGTGGGCTCCATATCCTTTTTGATGGCAAGGAAGATGAGTAAAATGCCGATGAGCCACATCACGACGTATTTCAGCCAAGTGTCCCAGCTTACGTTCTGGAAGTTTTCATAGAGAAAGTCTAAAAAGCGATGACCTTCCGCTGCTAAAGCTACTTGTAGCATAGTTTTCTCCAATCGTTTGGTTTTTCGGGAGTATTTTTATTCCCTTTTTTCTTGTAATTATAGCATATTTTTTACAAAAAATCAACTGTAATTTTTGAAATAGCGACAGGTTTTTGCGGTGCGGAAAAATTTATGGGAAAACTTTTTTCTAAAAAGTTTTCCGACAGAAGATTACCTTAAGTTTTATTCAGTACTCCCTTTAAAAGCTTTCAGATTTTATTTTTATAGTATTGTTTTTCTTGTTCTGAAGGTTTTTGAAGGGGTTTGGGGAAACTTTTTTCTAAAAAGTTTCCCGACAGAAGATTACCTTAAGTTTTATTCAGTACTCTTTTTAAAAGCTTTCAGATTTTATTTTTATAGTATTGTTTTTCTTGTTCTGAAGGTT
>CAZMAF010000015.1:0-12493 GCA_964564225.1 uncultured Lachnospiraceae bacterium | reverse complement strand
TTTGAAGGGGTTTGGGGAAACTTTTTTCTAAAAAGTTTCCCCAAAAATCAAGATTCGTCGTCGCGTTTGGGAATGAGAAAGGGTTTGGGGGCGCGGTGGAGCGCTGATTTATTTGGCACGGCGCTTTCGTGACGGAAATCGGGGGAAATGTCGGCGTTGCCGTCGGGTGTGAGCTTGTCGGGCTGTTCGGGTATTACGTCTTCGTCGGGTGTTTCTTCGGGCGTTGTGTTTTCAAGAGGCGGCACGGCAGTCAGGGGTGGTTCGCTTGACGTCGGTGTTTTTGAGGTAACAGGCGGAGCGATCGTAATGGGTGTATCTGTTGTGATCGGCGGCTCGGCGGTAATTAGCGCCTCGGTTGTCACGGTAATCTCGGTGGTAATCGGTGTTTCGGTCGTCACGGGGGCCTCGGTTGTCACGGGGGCCTCGGTCGTGACGGGCGGTGTTGTCGTGATGGGCACTTGGGTGGTTTCGAGGACGGGGCGGTAGGCATCGCGAATGACGTTCAGATAGCGGAAGGTGTCGTTTTTATAGAAATTATAAAAGCTTTCCCAAGTGAAATTTCGCGAAAAGACACGGCATTCCGAGCCTGTGACTGTTCCGTTACACTCGAGTGAGCGAAAACCCGTGCCTGAAACCGACATAATGATGAGAGAATGACCGCCGATGCGGATATGACCGCCGCTACCTGCCTTTTGTATGTAAGTTTTGACGGTCTCGGCATTCCATTTGCCTGCCGAAAGGCTTTGCGGCAGAAGATTCTGAAAGCGGTATTTCGTGTCGCCGTAGTCGATAGCGCCGTACAGGCGGTATTGGCAGTAGCGCACGAAGCCGACACATTGCACGCCAAGCAGGTCGTATTTGCCGTTCGGTGTCTGGATATACCGCAGGCAGTTGCAATTTTTGCCTGAGAGAACGCAATTTTCTGTTGTGTGGCATTGGCAAGCTTTTCCGTTTTTGGTAAAATATGAGCCGATGGGATAATCCTTTAAAATGTCGTCAAAGGTGGCAGGCTGCTCGGCAGCGCGGGCAGGAAGGGGAAGGGCGAGCAAAATAAGGATGCATACAAGGGGGAAAACGAGGGGTTTCATAAAATCTCCTGTGTTGTAATCTGACAGAAGTGGTAACGTCTGTCAAGAGTATTATAGGAAGCCTATGACAGTTTTGCAAGAGATTTTTATAAGATTTTTGTGGCAAATACAGGAAAAATCGGTTAATTTTAGCAATAAAATGGGATAGTTTTACAAAATTTTGGGATAAAAGGCAGAAAAAAGCAGGAATAAAGGAAAACCCTTTCATTCCTGCTGATATTTGTTAATTTGGGGTCAGATGTCGATTTTGGGCATGGTGGCGATGCCGACGGCTAGCTCCTCGTCGGAGGGGACGTAGTCCTGCATCTTGCCTGCGTTATAGTTCATATATGCCGACATATCGAAATAACCCGTACCGGTCAGACCAAAGAGGATGACTTTCTTTTCTCCCGTCTCTCTGCACTTGATCGCTTCGTCGATCGCGACACGGATGGCGTGCGAGCTTTCGGGAGCGGGAAGGATGCCTTCTACCTTGGCAAAATAGGTTGCCGCATCGAAGACCTCGGTTTGCTTGACCGAGCGCGCTTCGTCGAGAACGCCGTCGTGGTAGAGCTGTGAAAGTACCGAGTTCATACCGTGATAGCGCAGACCGCCTGCGTGGCTCGACGAGGGAATGTAGCCATTGCCGAGCGAGTACATTTTGGCAAGAGGGGTAACGTGACCGGTGTCGCAGAAGTCATAGCCGAATTTACCGCGTGTCATTGAGGGACAGGAGGCGGGCTCAACGGCGATGAAATAGGGATTATGGCGACCGTTCATCTTGTCGGAAATAAAGGGTGCCATAAGGCCGCCGAGATTTGAGCCGCCGCCGGCGCAGCCGATGACGATGTCGGGATATTCTCCGATTTTCTCAAACGCTTTGCCTGCTTCAAGACCAATGATGGTCTGGTGCAAAAGCACCTGATTCATTACCGAGCCGAGTGCGTAGCGCGTGTTTTCCGATTCGAGCGCGACCTCGACCGCCTCGGAAATGGCAGTACCGAGCGAGCCCGAGTTACCGGGATACATTTCATTGATTTTTCTGCCTACGCGGGTATCCATTGAGGGCGAGGGTGTGACCGATGCGCCGTAGGTTTCCATCACGCCGCGGCGGAAGGGCTTTTGCTCGCAAGAGCATTTTACCATAAAGACTTTAAGGTCAAGACCGAAATAGCCGCATGCCATGGAAAGCGCCGTTCCCCACTGACCCGCACCCGTTTCGGTGGTAAGCGATCTGATGCCCTGCTCTTTGGCGTAATATGCCTGCGCAATAGCGGAGTTCAGCTTGTGGCTGCCCGACGTGTTGCCGCCTTCGTATTTATAGTAGATATGGGCGGGCGTGCCGAGCGCTTTTTCAAGACAGTATGCGCGCACGAGCGGGGAAGGACGGTACATTTTATAGAAATTCCTGACTTCTTCGGGAATTTCGATATACGCATCGGTGTTATTGAGCTCCTGCTTGGCAAGCTCACGGCAGAAGATAGGCTCAAGGTCGGAAAGGGTGATAGGCTTCATTGTTTCGGGATGAAGCAGGGGCGCGATGTCGTTTTTCATTTCAGCGCGCACGTTATACCAATACCGTGGAATCTCGTCTTCATTTAAATAAATTTTGTAGGGAATCTGACTCATACTTATACCTCTTTTCTTGGGGTGGGCATAAAAAAGCGCCCCTGTCCCCCATACTGAAATCTGCAGGGACAAGAGCTGAAACTCCTGCGGTACCACCTTGCTTGACAGTAATCTACTGCCCACTCACGAATGCGATCACATTCTTCGGCTGTAACGCGCCGACACGTCCTGACATACTTTCTTTTTCCGCCAAGCCCTCGTAAGTCCATTGAAATAAGCGCGTACCGCCGAACTTTCACCATCGTCGACTCTCTGTGGGTGCTTTCTTATTCCGTTATTTCTTACTCAACGGTTTACTGTATTATAAAACGCTTTTTCTTCTTTGTCAAGTCGTTTTTCTAAGAAAATGAAAAATTTTCAATTTTTTTTGAAATGAAAAAATGACTCGTTCATGTTGACTTTTCCGGCTTTTTGTGATATACTGTTAAGGAAATAAAGGGAGAATACTCCTGAGACATTGAAAGGAATACATAATTATGAAAAAGATTGTTACTTCTGTACTCGCGCTTCTTATGATTGCCACCATGCTCTTTACTTTTGTCGCTTGTTCATCTTACAGCGCAATTGAAAGAGATTTCAAGAATGCCGGTTGGGAGCTTGTTAATGAAGATAATGAAAAGACCGGTGAGATTCAGACCGATGACGGTGTGATCACTTATACCATTCACACCTTCCAGCCTGAAAGCGAAGGCGTTTTGGGCGGTCTCGTGTCTACCGCTAAGACGGCTATCGTTTGGGAATTCAGCTCTGATAAGGATCTTGAAAAGGCAATCGGCGAAAGCGAAACTCTGAAGGCTTTGATTTCCGATGCACAGAATTCCGATTACGTAAACGGTAACTGTGTTCTGACCTCGTTCAGCGGTGAAGCCAAGGATATTTTCAATCAGTCCAAGTAAATCAAACAAACAACCGAGCCGCAAGGCTCGGTTGTTTGTTTGATTTACAATTTGAAAAGCTATCTCAAGCGCGAGATAGCTTTTTTGCCGGAAAGGATCATTTGTTATTTCGTTTCGGTATCGGGTTTTAATTTTTTGTCGTTTTTGGCTGTGGGAAGCGTATGTTTGTCAGGATAGCGTGAAAAGCCTTCGCCAAAGATTTCTTTTGCCGAGCTTACGATCATAAACGCCGCCGGGTCGATTTCCGAGATGAGATCGGGGAGCTTCGGGTAGAGCTTGGCTTTGACGGCGCAGAGTATGACATTGCGTTTTTCCTTGTAATAACCGCCTTGTCCCGAAAGATAGGTGATGCCGACCTCGCAGTCGTTGATCAAGCGTTTTCCCAGCTCCTCGGGTTTTTCGGAAATGACGATGAGGAGCTTTTCCTCCATTTTACCGTAAAGAACGCCGTCAACTGCCTTTGAGCAAACGATGAGGGCAATGGTGGAGTAGAGTACCGATTCAAGTGAATGGAATACGGCGGCTGAGGCGACGACGATGGTACAGTCGATGATAAAGAATAATAGCCCTTCGCGGATATGAGGAAATTTTAAGCGCAAGAGGCGCACGCCGATATCGGTGCCGCCCGTTGTGCCGCCGCCCCGCAGGACAAGTCCGAGTCCCACGCCGCAGAACAATCCGCCGAACAGAGAGGCGAGGATGAGGTTTTCGGTAATGGGAAGAAAGGACGTGAGGATATGTGCCTGAAGCTCGGTAAAAAGCGAGGAAAGCGCCGTAGCGTAGAGGGTGGCAAGCATAAAGCGGACACCGAAGGCGCGAAGACCGACCAAGAGAATGGGCAGATTGAGTAAGAAAAAAAGAAGTCCCACGCCAAGCGGCACAAGACGCGCGAGAATGATGGCGATGCCCGATACGCCGCCCGTTACGATTGAGGCAGGATCGAGAAAGAGCGTGAGCGAGAGGGCGAACAGAAACGATCCTGCGGTCAGCTCGCCAAGTGATAAGAGCGTTTTTTTCACGGATGCACCTTCCTTACGGTGTTCTGTTAACAGTATACGCAAAAGCACCTGCTCCGATACAGAGGGTATTTTGCACTTGCGGCAATAAGTTTTTTTTCATTTCATCAGAGAGAGTGTGTGAGAGGCGGGAGTTGTATGGTGTTGTTGAGAAAACGTTATAGGATTTCTTTTGTGTCTTGCCGTTTTTCATCTGATCTTCTTGACAAACGTTTGTTAATATGTTATTCTTATTGTTGTATTTATTCTATCAGATTTTAAGCGCATTGTCAAGGATTTATCATAACAAACAGTCGGCGGACTTCATAAATAAACAGTCAGCAGGCTATATTTTGCATTGAAAAATTCATTATTATGGGCTACCGGGCGTTAAGATGAATTACTGCTTCGATATCCTCATAACTTTTTCACAAACAATGCGCGGATCGCGTTGAGTACAGCAAGGATTATGACACCCACGTCGGCAAAAACAGCGATCCACATTTTCGCAAGACCAGAGGCGACGAAAATAAGGGAAAGAATATGGATGATTATTTCCTTCACACACCTTTTCATTCTCACCTATTGTTATAACTTCGGGGGTTTGTATGATTACGACGACGAGCCGTATAACCGCGCTTGCGGGTATCGGACCGAAAAAGGCGGAGCTTTTCAAAAAGCTTGGCGTTGAAACGGTCGGTGATCTTTTGCGGAAAATTCCGCGCGGCTATCAGCATCGCGGTGCGATCTCGACGCTTGCCGAAGCGGGGGCATCGGGTGAGACCTCTGCCATGCTTCTGACGGTCGGTACAAGACCGTCGTCGGCGCTTTTAAAAAACCGTAAGGTGATTACGAAATTTTCCGCCTTTGACGATACGGGGCGATGTGAAGTGGTATTTTTTAATCAGAATTATATCAAGGAGGCTTTCTCACCCGGCGCGATCTATCGTTTTTGGGGAAAGCTCGTGTATCGCGGCGGCAAGTGGACATTGACCTCGCCGCAGTTTGAGCCCTTCAGCGGCGCGCGCCCTTTGCCCGACTACGTTCCCGTGTATGCGCTTGCATCGGGACTTTCGCAAAAGACTATGCGCGCAACGATCGGCATTGCGCTCGCCTCGCTCGACCGGGTCGAGGAGGTTTTGCCGAAGGAAATTCGCGAGCGATACCGACTATTGTCTTTAAAAGAGGCGTTTTATGCGCTTCACAGTCCCTTGACGATGACTTCTCTTGTCGAAGCCAAGCGTTATTTTGTTTTTGAGGAGTTGTTTTTATTTGCGCTTGCTATTGCTTCGGCTAAGCGTGAAAGGGAAGGGGTGCGCGGTTACAGAATTGCCCTTGACGATCGTGAATTTTCTCATTTTCTTGATAAGCTTCCCTTTACGCTCACCAATGCACAGGCGCGCGCCATTGCGGATATCCGCTGCGATCTTGCTTCGGGATATGCCATGCACCGTCTTGTGAGCGGTGACGTTGGCAGCGGAAAGACGGTGATTGCCGCCGCAGCGGTTTTTACGGCGGTGAAGGGGGGCTATCAGGCGGCGATGATGGCGCCGACTGAAATTTTAGCCCGTCAGCATTTTGCCGATCTTTCGCCCTTGTTTGAGTCACTCGGCATCAGAACCGCGCTTCTTGTGGGTGCGTTGACCCCTGCTAAAAAACGCGCTTTATATGAGGCTTTGTTCTGTGGCGATATTGATTTTGTGATTGGTACGCACGCACTGCTGTCGGAGGGCGTGAAGTTTGCCCGTTCCGCCTTGATGATTACTGACGAACAGCACCGTTTCGGAATTCGTCAGCGCGCGACTCTTGCCGAAAAGACGTCGGGTGACATGGCGCTTCATACGCTCGTGATGAGCGCAACGCCCATTCCGCGTACGCTTGCGCTTGCGATGTACGGTGATATGGCGGTTTCGACGGTTAACGAGCTTCCTCCCGGTCGCAAAAAGGTTTCGACCTTTCTGGTTGACGACTCTTATCGGGCGCGGCTGAACGGCTTTATTGTAAAGCAGGCAGAGGAGGGACGGCAGGTTTATGTCGTTTGCCCTGCCATTGAGGAAGAACCTGACGAGGAGGAAGACGGCGCGCTTGTCGATTTCGGCGGGACTGCCCTGGCGAGATTGTCGCTTCATTATGCCATTGACTATGCAAACGAGCTTGCAGGGGTGATGCCGACGGTTACGGTTGGCTGTTTACACGGCAAAATGTCCTCAAAGGAAAAGGATGCCGTGATGAATGCGTTTGAATCGGGTGACATTCAGGTACTCGTTTCGACTACCGTTATCGAGGTGGGCGTAAACGTTCCCAACGCGACCTTGATGGTGATCGAAAATGCCGATCGTTTTGGTCTTTCTCAGCTGCATCAGTTGAGAGGACGTGTCGGGCGCGGAAGCTTTAAGTCTTGGTGTATTCTCGTGTCGAATACCGATAACGAGGAGTCGCTTGCCCGTCTTCGTGCGCTCTGTCAGACGAATAACGGATATGAAATTGCCGAATACGATCTTGTTCAGCGCGGTCCGGGTGATTTTCTTACGGGGAACGATGCCACAAGACAAAGCGGCGCGATATCGTTCCGAATTGCTTCGCAGTGTGACGATCCCAAGCTCTTTGCTTCTGCTTTCGGTGAAGCCGAGTCGCTGATCAAAGAAGATCCTACGCTGTCGGGCTATCCCGAAACGAAGACGGCAATGCTTGAATTTTTAAGACGAAACGATTCTGCGGTTTCGTGAGTGTATAAAGTTTTGTGTTCGTGAGTGTATATAGTTTTGTGAGTCAATAAAAAAATTAAGACAGGAAGACGGTAAATTGACAGACAACGTGCTTTTCCCGCGTGCCGCGGCGTTTACGGGGCATCGCGATATAGATGTAAGTGAATACGAGGCTTTAACGAAGCGGTTGTTTCTGACGATCGATCGTCTTTATCGCGAGGGTGTTACTACCTATTACTGCGGCGGTGCGCTCGGGTTTGACACCGTCGCGGCGGTGACGGTCCTTAATATGAAGGTGCAGTATCCCGGTCTGAAGCTCGTGATGGCGATCCCCTGTCCCGGGCAGAGCCGTTTGTGGAGCGAGTCTGACCGTGTTTTGTACGAGAGCATTCTGCGCCGTGCCGACGAGGTCGTGACAGTATCGCCATTTTACGTGCGGGGCTGTATGCAGATACGTAATCGTTATATGGTTGATCGCGCCGACACGCTGATCGCATACGTCAAGCGTGATTCGGGAGGTTCTGCCTACACCAAGCGTTACGCTTTGAAAAAGGGACTCACGATAATTGACGTGACGGAGTGATTGTGATGAAATGCGATAAGCTTGATCTTGAAACCTATTATCGGTCGTTCGGCATTTTCGGAAAAGCGCTTGACGAAAAGGTGTGCGAGGGATTGCGCCGTATTGACGAAGGCTATCCGCTTGCTTATCTTGTCAAAGAGGCGTATTTTTACGATCTCGTTTTTACGGTGGACGAGCGTGTGCTGATTCCGCGTCCCGACACCGAAAGGCTTTGCGAAAAGGCGATCGCACTCCTGCCGAAGGGGGCAACCTTTATAGATCTCGGTACGGGAAGCGGTTGTATTGCCGTGACGGTTTTGTATCACCGGCCCGACGTGAAAGGAATTGCCGTTGATCTTTCGGCAGAGGCTCTTGAAGTGGCAAGGTATAATGCTGAGCGTTACGGTGTCAGCGACCGCTTGACCTTTATTGAGGGCGATATGAAAGCGCCGCTTTTCGATGGGGTGCGGTTTGATCTGATTATTTCCAATCCCCCCTATATTCCGACTGCTGATATTCTGAAATATCCTTCGCTTGTTTACGAGCCGCAGAGAGCGCTTGACGGCGGTGAAGACGGAATGGATTTTTACCGCGCGATTTTGACGGGCTACCACGCTTTTCTGTGCGAAAAGGGCGGATTTCTCTTTGAGATCGGGTTTGATCAGGGAGAGGCGATTCGCGCGCTTGGCGCTTCTCTCGGCTATTCGGTCGAGGTTTACAAGGATTATGGCAAAAACGATCGTGTGGCGTTGTTATATCCGATTTGCTGAGACGAGAAAGGACTTTTAGTATGAAAATTCAGGTGTTTGATACCACTTTGCGCGACGGCGCGCAGGGATTTGGTATTTCTTTTACCGAAAGAGATAAATTGAAGATCATTACCGCTCTCGATTCTCTCGGCGTTGACGCTATCGAGATCGGTAACTATGCGCTTGCCGAGGATATTCAGCTTTTTGAGGCGGCATCGCGCCTTGAGGGATTAGGCGCGGAGCTTGTGATGTTTGGCGCAACAAGACATCAGAACACGAAATGCGAGGAAAGTCCGCTTCTTTGCCGCGCGGCAGAAGCGCCGATTTCTGCCGTAACGGTCTTTGGTAAGGCGCAGCTCACGCACGTTCACGAGATTTTAAGAACGACTGCCGAGGAAAATCTTTCGATGATCCGCGACACGGTTTCCTTTTTCGTAAAGGCAGGCAAGAAGGTCTATTTCGATGCCGAGCATTTTTTCAACGGCTATTCCGACGATGCGCTCTACGCCCTGGAGGTTTTGAAGACGGCGCTTGAGGCTGGCGCTTCGGGTGTTGTGCTTTGCGATACTAACGGCGATATGCTGCCCGATATTGTAGGCATGGTGACCGAGCGCGTGGTATCGGAGTTTCCCGATGCGATGATCGGTATTCATTGCCATAACGATCTCGGTATGGCTGTGGCTTGCACGCTTTCGGGTGTTCTCGGAGGAGCAAGACAGGTGCAGGTGACCGTTTCGGGTATCGGTGAGCGTTGCGGTAACGCAAGTCTTACCACCGTCGTGCCGCTGTTACAGTTAAAGCTCGGGTATCAGGTTATTCCCGAGGAAAAGCTCTCCAAGCTGACGTCGGTTGCGCGTTACGTCAACGAGGTCGCCAACCGCGCATTTGATGAGAGCGAACCCTTTGTGGGAGGCTCTGCTTTTACACATAAGGCGGGTATGCACGTGGATGCCGTTTATAAAAATCCAAGCTCCTTTGAGCATATTGATCCCGCGACTGTGGGTAACGAGCGCAATATTCTGATTTCTTCTCTGTCGGGTAAGAGCGCGATTTTTGCCAAGCTGAAAAATATGTTTCCCGATATGGAAAAGGAGTCGCCGAAGGTTTCGCGGGCGGTGGAAACCATCAAGCGTCTTGAAGCGGAAGGATACCGTTTTGAGGATGCTGAAGCTTCGCTGTCGCTTCGTTTGCGCGAGGTTGCCGAGGGCGAGAGTATGAATCGCTTTTTTGAACTTAAGAATTTCCGTGTGATGATCTCTGAGTCGCAGAATGAGATCGAGCCGCTTTGCTCGGCGCAGATCAAGATCGCCGTAGGCGGCACAGACGAGATCACCGCTGCCGAAGGTGACGGTCCCGTCAACGCACTCGACCTTGCCCTGAGAAAAGCGCTTTCGCGTTTTTATCCCGATATTGCTCAAATACGTCTTTGCGACTATAAGGTGCGCGTTCTCGATTCGGGCAGTAATACCGCCTCGAAGGTGCTTGTTCGTGTCAGCACGACCGACGGTACGTCGCTCTGGCGCACCGTTGGCGTTTCGACTGACATTATTGATGCCAGCTGGCAGGCACTTTCGGATTCGATGGTGTACTTTTTGCTGAAAAAGCGGCATATACTGTCTGAAGAATGAAGAAATTGAGGTGTGAAGAATTTGAACAAGCTTACGGTCTTGTGTCTGTTTGGCGGCGTTTCCGAGGAGTATGAGGTGTCGCTCGTCAGCGCGGCATCGGTGCTTTCTCATATCGACCGTGAAAAATACGACCTTTTGACAGTCGGTATTACCAGAGAGGGCAGGTGGCTTCTCTATGAAGGTGACGCTTCTGTTCTGACGAAGGATATGTGGCAGGCTTATGCTCAAAAAGAGGCGTTTTTCGTGCCGGGAGCGCTTGCCGTTGTGGATAACGGTATGCTTGAAAGAAAGCATATTGACGTTGTGTTCCCGATTATGCACGGAAAAAATTCGGAGGACGGTACGATTCAGGGACTATTTCAGGTATATGGGCTGAAATACGTCGGCTGTAACTGTCTTTCCTCGGCGGCGTGTATGGATAAGGCGACGGCTAAGATGATCCTGAAAAATCATAATATTCCGCAGGCGGCGGCAATTTCTGTCGAAAAGCGGGAGATCGAGTCGATGCCTTCCCGTATTGCGATGGCATCGGAGGCGCTCGGTTATCCTGTTTTCGTCAAGCCGTCGGCATCGGGCTCGTCTTGCGGTATCAGCCGTGTAACGTCGCCTGAATATCTGTTACCTGCTCTGGAAAAGGCGCTTTTGTCGGATAGCCGTGTACTCATTGAGGAGTATATCCGCGGCAAGGAGGTTGAGGTTGCCGTTCTCGGTAACGACGAGCTTCTCGTTTCAACGCCGGGTGAGATTGCGCCAAACAGCGAGTTTTATGATTACGATACGAAATATAATTCCGACACGGCGACTTATCATATTCCGGCTCGGATTTCGGACAGCGCCATTCAGAAGGTGAGAAGCTACGCCGCGAAGATTTACCGGGCGCTCGGTTGCCGCGGGCTTGCCCGCGTTGATTTTTTCGTTGACGGTGAGCGGGTGGTCTTTAACGAGATCAATACGATGCCCGGCTTTACCTCGATCAGCATGTATCCCAAGATGATGGAAAACGAGGGACTTTCCTTTGCCGAGCTGATCGACCGTCTTATCGCACTGGCGGCGGAATGATTGCGTAAATATATCCGGATTTCTTTTTTATAACGAAAACCTCTCTTTTGCGGTTGGGCAAAAGAGAGGTTTTTATGATAGGCTATATTATTTCTTCCATTTTTCACGTTCGGTTCCGGGCTTGTCGGAGCGAAAGGGAGGGCGATTTGCGGGCTTGGCGTTTCGGTCGGGCTTTTTGAAAAACTGATAGAAATAGCAGGGGATCATACCGTTATAGAGCTTTCGTACCTTATCGGCGCGGCGGTTATAGAGACGTTCAAAGCCTTCGTGCGAGGTGAGAATATAGATCTGCCATGCATCGAGGGTGGCAAAATGCTTACCCATATTGCGATAGAGCGTTTCGGTTTCCCGTGGTGTCAGAAGGCGCTCGCCGTAAGGGGGATTGGTCACGATCGTGCCGCGTCTGCCGCCCGTTCTGATCTCCAGCGCGTTTCTTTCAAACGCTTTGACAATGCCCGACACGCCTGCGCGGGTGCAGTTTTCTTTACAGACGGCAAGGGCGGCGGGGTCGATGTCGGAGGCGTAGGCTTCAAATTTCGTATCTTTATTGACAAGGTCGGCGGCTTCCTCGCGCGCTTTCAGCCAGACGTCTTTCGGAATTTGCGGGAAGGTTTCGGCGACGAAGGAACGGCGTGAGCCGGGGGCGATATTCGCCATTTGCATTGCGGCTTCGATGGCAATTGTGCCGCTTCCGCACATGGGATCCCAAAAAAGAACGTCTTCGCGCGGACGGGAAAGCTTGACCAAAGATGCGGCAAGCGTTTCGCGTAAGGGCGCGGCGTTGGCGATCGGACGGTAGCCACGTTTGTGAAGCGCTGTACCCGATAAGTCGATCATAAGCGCGGCGCGGTCATTCAGAATGAAAAATTCAACGGCGTAGGTGGCGCCTTCTTCGTTAAACCACGAAACGCCGTACTTGGCTTTCAAGCGTTCAACGATTGCTTTTTTGACAATGGATTGGCAGTCGGGAATCGAGTGAAGGCGGCTTTTGATGGCATGTCCTGTGACGGGGAATCGGTCGTTTATACCGATGAAATCTTCAAAATTCAGCCTTCTTGTGCCTTCAAAGAGCGCTTCAAAGCTGTCGGCGTAAAATTCACCGAGCAAAAGATAAAGGCGTTCTGCCGAGCGAAGCCAGAGGTTACAGCGCGCGATGGCGGTAATATCGCCGCGGAAGGTGACTCTGCCGTCGATGGTGGCAAC
>CAZMAF010000014.1:0-32314 GCA_964564225.1 uncultured Lachnospiraceae bacterium | reverse complement strand
AAAAGCAAGAATACGGCATATCTCTTACGAAATATACCGTATTCTTGCAAAACTGTCCTTTAGCACGTCTGACCAATACCGATCGCTTTTAAATGTCAGGAAGCCTTGGATTTCCTGTTATAACGCTCAAGCTGAGAGATACCGAAATCAAGCGCCGCAAAAAGTCCCTGCTTATCGGTAAACATCTTTACCATACGGTCCGCTTCGGAAACAGCGGAATCGGTCAGAAGAATCTGTCCCAAAATGTTTTCCGGTACTTTCACAACCTTACCGCTCGGCGTTTTCACTTCCTTTTCGGTAAGAATCATCATAAAAAGAACGTATTTATTGTCCATATCACCGTAATAAAGCAGATTGCCCTCACGAACGAGCGGCATATTGCGGTAGATCGTGTAACTACCCTTAACGGTGCTTTCAACATTGTATGCCATTACAAAAATCTCCTTCATCTATCTTCAAACGTATCACTATTTAAGTCATTATATATCAAAAACACCCGTTTGTCAAGCATTTTTCAAAGAAATCATAAAATGAAGGGCTTATAGATCGCTTCATTGCTATCTGCCATACGGAAAATACGATCTGCGCGATCAGCAAATGTCACCTGCTCCCGAACGGCTTTGCCGTAGCGAACCGAATCCCCTGCCCGAGTCAGAACAAGAAACGCTGCGCCGTCAAGAAACCGCCGTCCTTTCACATTTGCCGCAAGAAGTCGTGTAAATAACGGGCTTTCCGACAAACGCTCACGGCGAAGCCCAAACAGCATCGCAAGAAGCGCACGGCGCACGCGGGCATTCGTATAAGATTTACTCGCAACCGCTTCCAAAAAAGAATCAAGCGTATCATGCTTTTCAGCCGCGTCAAGCATACGGTAACAAAGATCATCCGAAAGCTCGGCGATGTCCGGAAAATCCTCACGACGCGAAAGGCGAAGATGCATTAAGATCGCCTTTTCCAGCGTCGTCATGGAAACCGCCTTTTGTTCTTGCAGGATAGTTTGACTGACTTGCGGAACAAGGTTGCTCAATTCTTCACAATTTTCATTTCGGTATGCCGCTCTTGATGCCGTCGCGCTCTCAAAGCCCTCACGTTTAATTACCAACGGCTTCATCACACTTTTTTGCTTTTTAAGCGCCATCAGATACGATATGCCCAGAATATCGTTGGCGCGTTTTGACAGCTCTTCCCTGTAAAGCGAGCGATAGACCGCTTCGCGCTGAACTGCATAAGAAATCTCAGGAGCGTTCCGAAGCGATGAAGAAAGCGCCTCCTCAAACTCTTCCGATAATAGCCGATCTGCCTGAAGTGACAGATGCGAAAGCTCACCGCATTCACTGCCAAAAGCAAGATACTCCACACCAAGTGCCGATAAAATCGCAACGCCCCCTGCCGCAAAGATCTCGGCAGATGCACCCGACCAAGGATAGGGATATTCCAGCACAAGATCAACGCCTCCAAGAAGCGCCGCCTTCGCGCGGTATCCCTTTGGCAATACGGCGAACTCACCGCGCTGCACGAAATTACCGCTCATCAGCGCAATGACAGTCACGTCACCGTCAAACTGCCGCCGCACTGCCTCGATCTGCCGTTTATGCCCATTATGAAAGGGATTATACTCCGCAATAATACCGACTGTTATCATATTCTCACACAAATTCTTAAAAAAATGTTAAAAATTTCAAAAATCCACTTGTAAATTATTCAAAAAAATATTATAATGATTTTCGTGTAGAATATTTTAACATAAAAACAAATAAATGTCAATCAGGAGAATGAAAACTATGAACGTACTTGTTGTCAATGCAGGCTCTTCCTCGCTGAAGTATCAGCTCATCGAAACCTCTACAGGCGAACTCAAGGCAAAGGGTATCTGCGAAAGAATCGGTCAGGCAGGCTCGGTAATTGAGCACAAAACCGCTGACGGTAAGAAAATCACGGGCGAACATGAAATGCCCAACCATGCAGTAGCTATGAAATACGTTGTATCGGCGCTCACCGATTCCGAAACCGGTTGCATCAAGGATATGGCTGAGATCGAAGCCGTCGGTCACCGCGTCGTCCACGGCGGTCCCTACTATTCCGAAAGCTGTCTCGTTACTCCCGAAGTTCTCGAAAAGCTCGAGCTTTGCCGAGACTTTGCGCCCCTTCACACCGGTGCGCACCTGATGGGCATTGCAGGCTGCACCGAGGTTATGCCAAACGTTCCTCAGGTACTCGTTTTTGATACCGCTTTTCATCAGACGATGCCCGAGGAAGCGTACTACTATCCGCTCACCAAGGAAATCTACGACACCTATAAGGTTCGTCGCTACGGTGCGCATGGCACATCCCACCGCTACGTTTCGCGCATCATGTGCGAAATTTTGGGCAAAACGGAAAGCACGAAAATTGTTACCTGCCACCTCGGCAACGGCTCCTCGATTTCTGCCGTTAAAGACGGCAAGGTCATCGACACCTCGATGGGCTTCACCCCCCTCGATGGCGTAGAAATGGGTACTCGTTGCGGCTCAATCGACCCCGCCATCGTTCCTTACATCATGAACAAAAAAGGCTTTACACCCGATGAAATGAGCGACTTCATGAACAAAAAGTGCGGCTTTCTCGGCACGACGGGTCACACCGACTCCCGCGACATCGAAGCAACCATCGCGCGCGGTCCTGAAGACCCCAACTACAAAAATTGCGACCTCGCATCAAAGGTGCTTTTTTATCAGATCAAGAAATACATCGGCGCATACACCGCCGCTATGGACGGACTTGACGCTATCGTCTTCACCGCGGGTCTTGGCGAAAACAACCCCCGTCTTCGCGAAAAGGTTTGCGAAAATCTCACCTATTTCGGCGTAGAAATTGACAAGGAGCTCAATACCAAGATGCTCCGTCAGTCGAATATCGTAAAGCTTTCGACCGAAAATTCCAAGGTTCTCGTATACCTCATTCCCACCAATGAGGAGCTCGTTATCGCACAGGATACCGCCGAAATCGTATCGAAGCTGTAAACCGATATCAACGAGCACGAATACTGCACAAGCTATCAGGAAAGCAATGTTGCCTGAGTCTCTCATATCCCAACAACCTCAAAACACCCGATCAGAATCGGGTGTTTTTTTATATAAAACCTGCATATAGATGAGTAAAAAAGAAGGCGCTATGATCATTCTTTCCTTTCTTGCCGCCGTACTCCTTCACGAATGCGGACATCTATTTGCCCTTACCCTCTTTCACGCGCGCATTGAAAAGGCGCGTTTTTCGCCCTTCGGTATCACGCTTACTCACTCACGACTCCCCTCGCCTATCGCTTCATTTACGGTAGCTGCTTTCGGACCTTTCTTAGGCATGATCGGCTACGCGGCGGCACAATTTAGCGGAGAGCTTCCCCTTTTTCAAACAATTACCCTCTCGCTGTCGCTATTCAATCTTCTGCCCATCGCTACCCTCGACGGCGGACGTATGATGAACGCCACCCTCTCTTTTTTTCTGCCCACTCCAAAAGCTGAAACCGTATCCCGCGTCGTATCCGAATTCACACTCCTTGTCCTCTGGTTACTCGGCGCATATCTGTTTCTTTGGACAAACGGATCGCCTTCCTTTTTTTTAATGGCGCTCACCCTGTTTTTTGAGAGCATAAAACATGAAGGTTAACTGAAGAGTTGGCGAAAACAATTGACATTTCAAGCGCCTTATGGTATACTGTAAATAATTTCAGAAACATTTTTCAAAGATACCGTTTATTTAAAACGGTATTTGCAAATGTTATCTCTATAGTAAAGGAACATTAAGAATGAAAAAACTTAAGATTTTTAACTCAATCTTATTTGCAATTATCCTGCTTCTCTTGGCAGTAACGCTGTTTACCGCTTGCGATAGCAGCATCTTTTATAGCAATGCAGGACTTTCCGCCTACGAGATCGCTCTGCAAAACGGATTTGTCGGCAGCGAAGCCGAATGGCTCGCTTCTCTGAAGGGGCTGGACGGAAATGACGGCAAGGACGGCGCAAACGGTTCAGCAAGCAGCAGTGCCGACGAAGACTACCGCCGCAACATCAATGAAGCCCTGCTCGCATCGGTATCAATCTACTGCGAATATCCTCGCACAGGCAACACCAGCGGCTATTCGGCGGGCTCTGGTGTCATCTACAAGATAAATAAGGAAGCCGGTAACGCTTATATTATCACGAATTATCACGTCATATACTCCTCATCTGCCGAAGGCGACAGCAAAATCAGCCCCAATATCCGTGTCTATCTCTACGGCGGCTACTTTGCAGGCAGTGATACAATGAACGAAACGGGTATCCAGGCAGAATTTATCGGCGGTTCTATGACCTACGACATTGCCGTTCTGAAAATCACGAATGACGATCGCATCAAAAATTCAGACTGCACGGCTATCAAGATTGCTGACTCCAATCTCATTCTTCCCGGTATCCGAGCCATCGCCATTGGCAACCCCGAAGGTATGGGAACGTCGGTCACGTCGGGTATCGTTTCGGTTGAATCGGAAAATATCACGATGTCGGCAATCGACGGCAGCGGTACTTCGATCACTATGCGCGTTATCCGAATCGACACTGCAGTTAACGAAGGCAACTCAGGCGGCGGACTTTTCAATGAAAAGGGCGAACTCATCGGTATCGTTAACGCCAAAACCAAGAGCCTTTCGGTAGACGATATCGGCTACGCAATTCCCTCGAATATCGCCGTCTACTGCGCCGAAAACATCCTCGATCACTGCGACGGCAAGAATAATACCTCGGTCATCAAATGCCTTGTCGGTATTACCGTACAGACAACCGACTCTCACGCAGAGTATGATGCAGAGAGCGGTAACATTACGCTTTACGACGAGGTCACAATCATCGAAGTCAGTGAAAGCTCCCTCGCCAAGGACGTTCTGAAGGCGGGCGATATTCTGAAAAAAATCAAACTTAACGATCAGGAGGAACTCACGATCTTCCGTCAGTACGAACTGATCGACCTGATGCTGAAAGCGCGTGTAGGCGACACAATCACGATCACCGTTCTGCGCGACGGCGAAGAAGTCGTGTTCAGCGGCGTGTTCACAGACAGTAACACCACGAAAGCTCCGTAACAATCCTCTTACAAGCAAATAAAACCCCGAATTTGCGTTCTTTGCAAATTCGGGGTTTTAATATTATAATTTATTTCTTTGTATCTTGCCGCTCGAAGTCTTGGGGAGCGACTCACGGAAGCATACGATTCTCGGATACTTATAAGGAGCGGTCCGTGCCTTGACGTACTCCTGAATTTCCTTCTTGAGTGCTTCACTGCCCTCCGTTCCGGGAACAAGCACGATGCTCGCCTTTACGACCTGTCCGCGCACCTCATCGGGTGCTGCCGACACGCCGCATTCAAGAACGTAAGGAAGCTCCATAATAACACTTTCAATCTCAAACGGACCGATACGGTAACCGGAAGACTTAATTACGTCGTCAACTCTGCCGACGTACCAGTAGAAGCCGTCCTCATCGCACCACGCGACGTCACCCGTGTGATAGTAGCCGTCGTGCCACGCCTCAGCCGTCTTTTCGGGATCGCCGTAATAACCGGTAAAAAGTCCGCAAGGCGCACCGTTACGCACGTCAACCACGATCTCACCATGAGAACCCGCCGATACAAAATTACCTTCGGCATCCATCAAACCGATTTTGTAAATAGGCGCAGGCTTACCCATCGAGCCAATCTTGTGAGGCGCACCGGTCAGATTGCCGATCATCATCGTGCTTTCGCTCTGTCCGTAGCCCTCAAGAATTTGAAGCCCCGTCAGCTTTTCGAATTGACGGTAGACCTCAGGATTCAAAGCTTCACCTGCCGTCGTCATGTGTCTGACACTCGAAAGATTATATTTCGAAATATCCTGCTTGATCATCATACGAAGCATCGTAGGCGGCGCGCAGAAGGTCGTGATACCATACTTTTCAAACATCGGCAGAATTTCCGCAGCATCAAAACGGTCAAAATCATAAACGAAGGTCGCCGCTTCACAAAGCCACTGACCGTAGAGCTTGCCCCACATCGCCTTCGCCCAGCCAGTATCCGAAATAGTCAGATGCAGACCGTCAGGGTCTACGTTATGCCAATATTTTGCAGTATGGAAATGACCGAGCGCGTACTTATAATTGTGCGCCGCGATCTTGGGATAACCCGACGTACCCGAAGTAAAAAACATCAGCATCAGATCGTCGCCGCCGGGCGCATTATCGGGACGGTTGTAATGCGTGCTGTAAAGGATATATTCCTCATCAAAGAAACGCCATCCCTCGCGCTTGCCGCCAACCATGATCTTATGTTCAAGCTCGGGGCATTTTTCTGCCGCAAGAGCCGCTTGATCAGCAACGTTATCGTCCGCTGTACAAATAATGGCTCTCACGCCTGCCGATCGAAAACGGTACTCAAAATCGTGCTTCTGAAGCTGATTGCTCGCAGGAATCGCAATCGCGCCCAACTTATTCAGACCGAGCATCGCAAACCAGAACTGATAATGGCGCTTCATAACGAGCATCACACGGTCACCTTTTTTAATACCGAGCGACTTGAAATAGTTCGCGCACTGTGCAGAAGCACGGCGCATATCGCGGAAGGTAAAGCGCCGCTCACTCTTGTCTTTACCAACGTAAAGCATCGCCAGCTTATCGGGCTTTTCCTCCGAAAGCGCATCTACAATGTCAAAAGCAAAATTAAAATGCTCGGTATTTTTAAAGGTAATCGAGCTCGGCGTTCCGTTTTCGTCCTCCACGACGTCGATAAAACGCTGAAAAACACGCGCCTCGTCATCACGGTGATTCTTAACCGGCTCGGCAAGAACGCCAATGGGAGAGTAATTATCTCCCTTCTCAGTCGAGGGATTCAGAACGATCGCGTAAAAGGTACAGTCCTTACCCTGAACGGCGATCATTCCGTGAGGTGTCGAAGAGTCGTAATAAATACTGTCACCGGGGCCAAGCACCTCACGATGCTCACCAACCTGAACCATCAGGTGTCCTTCAATAATAAGATCACACTCCTGACCCTCGTGTGTCGTAAGTTCAATGTCTCTCTGCTCTGCCGCAGGATCATACTGACAGCGCACGAACAGCGGTTCGGCAATACGGTTTTTAAAAGTGTACGCCATATTGTAATAGGTCATACCGTGCGCCTCGGCGATCTCCTGTCCTGCGCCCGAACGCGTTACGGTATAGCTCTTCAGCGTAGGACTGTATCCTTCGATAATATCGGTCACGTTAACACCAAACGCCATCGCGCAACGATAAATGAATGCAAAATTCAAGTCGCACTCTCCGCGCTCGCATTTGCGGTATTCTTCCATCGAAACGTCGGTCTTTATCGCCATTTCCGCAACCGTAAGCCCCATAATACGGCGAAGCTCACGAATACGGTGCGCCATTTCCATAATCTTGTAATCAAGTCCTGTCATTCCCTGTTTCATCTTGTATCCATCCTTTTCGGTACGTTTTTTGAGACGGACAATAAAAAATCCGCCTCAAAGAAAAACTTTGAGACGGGAAAAAACCCGCGGTACCACTCAAATTGCCGAAGATTACCTCCGACCCCTCAGAGCCAAACAGCCCATAGACGTTCACGCAGTCATCACGGAGAGGGTCTACTCACAAAAACGCTTTCTTCCTCTCGCTCGGAAGCTACCGATCGCTCTGTCCCGTATGGCTTGCACCAACCGCCAATTCTCTGTAACGCCTTCATAAGCAATCGCTCTTCGTCATCGCTTTTCATTTTCTCACAGTATACCATAAAAAAAAATACTTGTCAACACTATTTTCGCAATTTTTATGATTTTATAAACAAAACCGTCTGCCGAAGATTTCATAAAATCCAAACAGACGGTTCTATTCTTACGAGCGCTTGCGAAGCTTTTTATACAGCTCCTCTGCGCCAAAACGCACCTTGGCAACCTGCCACGGCTCTTCAAAAATACAGTAATAGGTCATACCCTTCGGACCGATGCCGATCACGTCGCCGCGCTCGTACCAAAAGAAATCGGCGCAAACACTATGGCTGAAAAGCGGCTTCTGCTCGTACAGAACGTTACCGCCCTCATCACGGAGAACAAAGCCATTTTTGCTGTGAGACAAACTACCTTGTCCAACATCATAGATTGATTTATAATCCACCGCTATACAAATCCGTACCTTGGAAAAAACCGCATACGTCCCTTCTTCAATCTCTTTCTTAACAAGAGAACGCTCCCAATCGCACCAATCGGGAATATGCGTAAAACGGCTTTCACCGTCAAGCGATACCATCGTACCGTACGCATCAAGGAAAAACCGATGGCAGCAAACCTTACAACTAACGGTATCGCCTTCGGAGGTCATTTCACCCTCCTTTTCACAATCGGGACAACGGTAAAGAATCTTCTCGAGTCCCTCGGCACGCGTCTTCTCGGTTATGGCAATGCGATTTTCTCTCTGCCAACGGAAGTTATCGAAAGAAAATGCCTCACGAATAGCGGCTGTCAGTTCTTCAGCGCTTTTTTCCTCAATTTCTTCGGGCGTAAACAGACATTTCACCTCAGCCGACGCCTTTACCTTCCGGCGACGAAGCGCACTATAAAGCGGTTGCTCGTGAAATGCGCCGTAAGTCATCACCGTCAGAACGGGAACCTTCAGCATCTTACAAAGTCCGCCAAGACTGTCCGGCAAGGTCACCGAGCGACCGTCAAAAGAATACCCTGCCTCGGGATACATCAGAACGCTTCTCTTTTTCTTCAAAAGCGCGTATTTCATATCGCGAAGAAGTGTCATATCGCACACGAATTTTTCGGTGGGAATACAACCGATGCGCCGCATCAGCCACGCCTTGCCGATCAGCGAATCGGAGGTTGAAACAACGTGATAAGGCATCGGATAGAAAATACGCGAGGCAATCTTCAAATCAAGAAAGCTCGAATGATTCATAAGAATCAGATACGGTCCCTTCGGACAATGCTTTTTATCCACCCATGTATAACGGAATTTCGTCCGCCAAAGGTCGGGAATCGACAAAAGGCGCACAAGACTCCTGAGTAAAAACCACGGACGTTTCGGTTTCTTATGCTCGGGATGCTTCAAGGACAAAACTTCTTCATAAGACTTTGACTTCATTTTAATTTTCATAAACAAAACCCCTTGTTTTCGTTCAGAGTCCGATTCAGTATACCATATCCGCCACGTTTTTTCAAGAGAATTATCAACGATTGTTGAAAAAAATACAAATTTTACCGATTATACTCTCTCTTTTTCCACACACAATAAAACAAAAAAACACTTTCAAAGGAATTTTGTATGACATCCGCAAAAAGAAAAAACCGTGATACACAAGGCTTTTTCAGCCTTCTGCAGCGTGTCGGACGCGCCTTTATGCTTCCGATCGCGCTCCTCCCCATCGCAGGCTTATTGCTCGGCATCGGCGCATCCTTTACCAACGTCACCATGCTCGAAGCTTACGGACTCATCGGCTTTATGGGACCGGACACCTTTTTATATTCAGTCTTCACAATTCTGTCTTCAGTCGGTACGGTTATTTTTGATAACCTTCCCCTGCTGTTCGCTATGGGCGTCGCGCTCGGTATGGCAGAAAATGAAAAAGCCACTGCCACACTTTCGGCGGCAATCGCCTTCTTCGTTATGCACAAAACCATCGGCGCGCTTCTCAGCATCACAGGCAAGCTCGCCGAAGGGGCAATGCAAGAAGGAACTATCGTCAATGTTGTCGGCATCAACTCTCTGCAAATGGGCGTTTTTGGCGGTATCATCGTCGGACTCGGCGTTGCCTTTCTTCACAATCGCTTCTATAAAATCAAATTGCCAACTGCCATTTCCTTTTTCGGCGGTACGCGCTTTATTCCCATCATCTCAACCGTTGCCTATCTCATCGTCGGCGTTTTCATGTTCTTCGTCTGGCCGTATATCCAATCCGCAATCTATTCTCTCGGCAACCTCGTCTTGAAATCAGGCTATGCCGGTACGATGATCTACGGCTTTATCGAGCGTATTCTCATCCCCTTCGGACTCCACCACGTCTTTTATCTCCCCTTCTGGCAAACCGGTGTCGGCGGCTCTATGCTGGTAGACGGTACAATGATCTACGGCGCGCAAAATATTTTCTTCGCCGAGCTTGCCTCCTCTGCCACAACGCGCTTCTCAGTATCGGCAACCCGCTTTATGAGCGGCAAATTCCCCTTAATGATCTTCGGTCTGCCCGGCGCCGCTCTCGCCATGTATTCGGTAGCCGACAACAAAAAGAAAAAAGCCATCGGCGGTCTTCTCTTTTCCGCCGCCCTCACCTCGATCTTGACCGGTATTACCGAACCGATTGAGTTCACCTTTCTCTTCGTCGCACCCGCGCTCTACGTCATTCACTCAATCCTTGCAGGCGTTTCCTATATGCTGATGCACGCGCTCGGTGTCGGCGTCGGTATGACCTTTTCAGGCGGTATCATTGACCTCACGCTTTTCGGTATCCTTCAAGGCAATGCCAAAACCAATTGGCTGATGGTCCCCCTTGTCGGTATCTTCTATTTCATTATTTATTTCTTTCTCTTCCGTTTTCTCATTCTCAAAAAGAACTATCGCACACCCGGCAGAGAGCTTGAAGACGGCGACGTGAAGCTCTATACCCGTGCCGATTACGATGCCCAAAAGAAAGCAAGCCGGGACGCACGCACCGACGATGCCACGAGCGCCCTCATTCTCGAAGGACTCGGCGGCAAGGACAATATCCTCTCGCTCGATTGCTGTGCTACCCGTCTGCGCGTATCGGTCAAAAACGCCGAGCTCGTATCGGAATCCGCCCTCAAGGAAAGCGGCGCACGCGGCGTGATTAAAAAAGGCGGCGGCGTTCAGGTCGTCTACGGACCGCAGGTCGCCGTCATCAAATCCGAGCTGGAAGACTATATGAACGACCTATAAAACCAAATCCTCCCGACCGTGCGTTACACACAGTCGGGAGGATTATTTTATATAACCTTCACTTCAATTGCCACAACACCGTAGCGACGTTGCTCATCCGGTGAATAGTACGCCTCCATATCACGCGGCGAGGCACTTACCAGCTCATCTTCACGGTAGCCGCATTCTGTCAAAGGCAAAGCGCGGTACAACTCATCGAAAGAAGAAAACCGATGCAGCGCAATCACTTCCGCTGTCAACCTGCGACCTGCGTCACCCGCCATCGTAAAAACGACGGTGTCCCCTGCGGATAGCTTTTGCCGCTTTTCATCCCAGAGCCGAAGCTCGTATCGCTTACGTCCGCTCTCAATGAAAAGAAACGGTGTTTCGTTCAGCTTCATTTCGTGTATCATACCGTCACCCCTTTCTATAACTGATTATATCACACTGCCCAAAAAAAATCAACAAAAAATTGCCAATTTCGCGAAAAACTTTCCAAAAACACTTGACAAAATCATGTAATCGTGATAAAGTATGTCTATCAAATGCAATGATCGAAAAAAAGTAGCAAACTCCACGCCTTCTCAGAGAGCCGACGGTAGCTGCAAGTCGGTAAGGAAGAGTTTTCGCGAATACATTTCGTTAGCAGCGCCCCGAACTTTCAGTAGGCGGCGACGGGAACGCCCGTTACAGCGTGAGAGTATGATTGTACTCGGTGAGGCTGTATGCGCGAGTATACAGCAAATTGAGGTGGTAACACGGTTTTTCCGTCCTCTCTTCCCTGTGTGGAGGAGAGGTTTTTTATTGCCCGTCACCGAAACGAAAGGAGTTATTATGGATCTCTTCATCAAATTGGCAATGCTCGTCATTTTCTTCGCTGTTATGATTTATGTCGGCATTCGCTCCCGTCATTCAACCCGCGACGTTAACGGCTTCGTGCTGGGCGGACGTGGCATCGGCCCTTGGCTTTCGGCATTCGCATACGGCACGTCCTACTTCTCTGCCGTTATCTTCATCGGCTACGCAGGTCAGTTCGGTTGGAAATTCGGTATCGCATCCACCTGGATCGGTCTCGGAAACGCCATCATCGGCTCGCTTCTCGCATGGGTCATTCTCGGCAGACGAACCCGCCTGATGACACAGCACTACGGCTCTGCCACGATGTCGCAATTCTTCGGAAAGCGTTACGAAAGCCACGCACTGAAAATCGCTGCCGCCATCATCATTTTCATCTTTCTCATTCCCTATACCGCATCGCTCTTCAACGGACTTTCCCGTCTTTTTGAAATGGCGTTCGGTATCGACTACACCGTATGTATTCTTCTGATGTCGATTCTCACCTGTATTTACGTCATTATCGGCGGCTATCTCGCAACCGCCATCAACGACTTCATTCAGGGTATCATTATGTTATTCGGCATCGTCGCTGTCATCGGAGCCGTCCTGAAGGACAATGGCGGCTTTATGGAAGCCATTTCCTCACTCTCTAAGGTCGAGGTCGTCGGCAATAATCCCGGTGCATTCGCTTCCTTTTTCGGCCCGGACCCGTTAGGACTTTTCGCAGTCGTCATCCTCACCTCGCTCGGCACGTGGGGACTTCCTCAGATGGTGGGCAAATTCTACGCCATCAAGGATGAAGCCGCCGTCAGAAAAGGTACGATCATCTCCACTCTCTTTGCCACCGTGGTAGCAGGCGGATGCTACTTCCTCGGCGGCTTCGGCAGACTCTACGACATTGACGTAAACACAGTCGGTTACGATGCCATCATCCCCAAAATGCTTGAAAATATCCCCGCGCTTTTAATGGGCATCGTGATTATTCTCGTTTTATCAGCATCCATGTCCACCCTTTCCTCGCTCGTTATGACCTCGTCCTCGACCATCACGCTCGACATCGTCGCATCCTACGTCAAGAAGGATATCAGCGAGAAAAAACAGCTTCTGCTGATGCGCATTCTCATCGCCATTTTCGTTGCGATCTCAGCAGGACTTGCCATCTATCAGTATAAAGGCAACAGCGAAGCCGTCGGCTTTATCGCGCAGATGATGGGACTTTCGTGGGGCGCTCTCGCAGGCGCATTCCTCGCGCCCTTCCTCTACGGGCTCTACCTCAAGAAAACGAGCAAGCTTTCGGTATGGGTATGCTTCATTCTCGGTCCCGTCGGTATGGTTGCCACCACCCTTCTTCGCAGCTACTTACCCACCACGTTGCAGTCCCCTATCGTTTGCGGCGCTCTGATGATGATCGCAGGACTCGTCCTCGTTCCCGTTCTTTCGCTTTTCTCAAAGAAGAAGCCTTCCGAGGATGTCGAAAACGCCTTCGCCTGCTACAACATCCCCGTTTCCGCCTCTGCAAAGAATCATCTGAAATAACCGAAAACGCATCTTGCCCAAAGCAAGATGCGTTTTTTAATTTTTCATCATGATATGATCAATTTGCCGTTATCAATACATTTTAATCTTTTTATCATCGCCCCTTGCAAACCACGAAAACCTATGCTATACTACAACCGTAATAAACCCCATAAGGAGATCCCCTATGCCTATCGAGCCAATTGCCTATATCGAAACCGATTTCAAAGAAAAATTCGGCATTCCGCGCCAATCGGGACGTGTGGAAAGCTATGGTAAAATCATCTTTTTGCCAAAATACCGCGATCGCGAAGCTCTCAGAGGCATTGAAGAATTTTCACACCTCTGGCTTATTTTTGATTTTTCCGCCTCGCACCGCGAAGGCTTTTTCCCCACCGTCCGTCCACCCCGTCTCGGCGGCAATAAGCGAGTCGGTGTTTTTGCCACGCGTTCACCCTTTCGACCGAACTCCATCGGGCTTTCCTCGGTAAAACTCATCAAAATCTGCGAAAACGAAGAAAACGGCAGCTACCTTGTTGTATCAGGTGCAGATCTTCTCGACAAAACACCCATCTACGACATTAAGCCCTATGTGCCGCACAGCGACTGCCATCCTGATGCCGTCGGTGGCTTTTCCGATGCCTTCCGCGACTATACGCTCACAGTAATCTGCCCCGAAGAATTGAGTAATCGCATCCCCGAAGATAAGCGCAAATCTGCCATCGCCTGCCTTGCCGAAGACCCACGCCCTTCCTATCAAAGCGACCCCACGCGCATCTACCGTATGCGCTACGCCGATTTTGAGCTTGCCTTCACAGTCGACGGCGACACCGCCACCGTCATTGACGTATATTTCCCCGCCCCATAAAAAAATCCCGACAGCCGTCGGGATTTTTTATAAATTCAATTCCGCTTATGTACATGAGAAAGAATTTCATACATATCGTAATCGAGAATACGCACCATATCGTCAAGCTCATTATCGCCCATCACAGTCGTTCTGCCCTCAGCATATTCCTTATCAATCAGCTCCTTCATCTTCACGATCAAGGGGTGACGCTTATCCATCACATATTCACCGGCAAGACGGTAATAACCGTTCATCCAATGCGCAATACCCGCAAGACCGGAGTGCGAATCAACCGCCACCGTCGCAGGTCTACCGAGAATTTTCTCGGTATTGAAAATATTGTAAATTTCCTCGTTTTTGAGAAGTCCGTCGGCATGAATACCCGCACGGGTAACATTGAAATTTCTGCCCACAAACGGCGTTTTAGGCGGAATGTCGTAACCAATCTCTTGCTCAAAATATTCTGCGATCTCGGTGATTACCTTCAGATCCATACCGTCGGTCGTACCGCGAAGCGAGGCATATTCCATTACCATCGCCTCCAAAGGACAGTTTCCCGTTCTCTCGCCGATACCCAGCATCGAGCAATTTACACCGGAGCAGCCGTAAAGCCATGCCGTCGATGCATTGGCGACCGCCTTGTAAAAGTCATTGTGACCGTGCCACTCCAGCATATCCGACGAAACACCTGCGTAATGCTGAAGACCGTAAATAATACCCTGCACGCTGCGCGGAAGCGCAGTTCCGGGGAAAGACACGCCATAACCCATCGTATCACAGGCGCGAATCTTGATCGGCACGCCGTATTCCTCACCAAGCTTGACAAGCTCGGTAGCAAAAGGCACGACGAAGCCGTAAAAATCGGCACGGGTAATATCTTCAAAATGACAACGGGGACGAATACCGTGCTCAAGCGCCGAACGGATAATACCGAGATACTTTTCCAGCGCGGATTTTCTCGTAAGTCCCATTTTCTGATAAATGTGATAATCGGAACATGAAACGAGAATACCCGTTTCCTTAATGCCAATTTCCTTAACAAGCCTGAAATCCTTTTCACTTGCGCGAATCCAGGTTGTCACCTCAGGAAACTCATAACCAAGCTCCATGCAGCGCTCAACCGCCTTACGATCCTTTTCGGAATATACGAAAAATTCACTCTGACGGATAAGACCCTTCTCTCCGCCCAGACGGTGAAGCATCTCAAAAAGATCGACAATCTGCTCTACCGTAAAGGGCGAGGTCGACTGCTGACCGTCACGGAACGTGGTATCAGTAATCCAGATCTCAGCGGGCATATTGATCGGCACGTTACGATGGTTAAAAGAAATTTTCGGAATGGAGTCATAATCAAAAAGATTGCGATAGAGATTCGGCTCATCGCGCTCCTGAAGCTCATAGCGATACGCCGCCTGCTCTAACAAATTGGTGGTGTCTGAAAAAACAAGTCTGCGGGATTCTGAGTCGAGATGCTTAGGCATATCGGTTCTTCCTTTCTTTTACCGCCGCATAAACGGCGTTATTTCTGATTATTTGTTTTCAATTATACCGAAAAACACGCTAAAAGTCAATAGTTCTTCTTCGATATCGTAAAAAAAATCAAGAATTATCGCCTTACCCGACGGTATTTTTTCTTTTTCTTAAAAACCCATGAAGGCAAAACTGCAAGCAAGACTGTCACAGCAACAAGGAGCAGCCGGTAACCAAGTCCCACACTCTTTTCCGATGAAAACAATGACAAAACGAACGGAATCCCCGCATATAAAAAGCCGCCGCACAAAGCATCCGGCAAAGCCGCGCCTCGCCCCCTTAAATAAAAGCCGAGAAACGCACCTCCTAAAGACAGCGATAAAACACCCACAAGCATCACACTCTCCGACGGATAGGAAAGCATCATTGCAACAGAAGACAGCAAGATTAGCAGCGCCATTCCAAAAATATGACTGAACAGCACCGAACAAAAAATATTCTTAACCGATAGCTTCATACGACACTCCTTCGTTTTTTTCATTCTTATGCCGAAGTGCCGTAAAATATGAAAAGGGCGCAACCGTAAGAGATTGCGCCGTTTTATTATTCTTCTGTGCTTTCGCCTTCCTCGGTAATTTCAGAAGCAGCCTCCTCAGTAGCCTCGGCTACGGGTTCGGTCACCTTCTTCTTTCCCTTTCCGCCGTTCTTAGCGTTCTGAAGACGCGCCTGTCTTGCCGCCTCCTCCTGCTCAGCCTTTTCTTTAGCGAGTTTTTCAGCCTCAGCCGCGCGCTGTGCCGCAAGAGCTTCTCTTGCCGCCTCGTTGGGAACGTCAACACAACGGACTGCACTCTTCAAAATACGCATACGAACCTTATCCTTACCGGTCTCGATCATGCAAGTCTCTTCCTTGATGCTGACGATCTTACCGATGATACCGCCAATCGTCGTGATTTCATCACCGACAACAAGATTGTCGCGCATATTTCTGACTTCGTTTTCCTGCTTCTTCTGAGGACGGATCATAAAGAAATAAAAAACGAGAACAAGACCGCCGATCATAATCAGCGTCGGCCACATCGAGCCGCTCGCCGAGCCGCTGTCGGCAGTAAGAGCAATTATAGAATTCCAAAACATAAATAGCCTCCGTAAATTGTAAATGATGCCTTATTATATCCCCTTTTCCCGCTTTTGTCAATAGAAAAATAGGAAACTTATCAAGTCTTCAACAGAAATTCACAAAGCTTTCATACTTGACGCTTCAGAAATTTCAAAAAAAACTTGCAATTCAAGATAAGCTATGCTATAATATTCAGGTACGGTTTATGTCTAATCGGATAGATCACTTCATACATATAAAGCGATCCCATCACCCGAAAGGACGACCTATGAAGCATCTGAAATCAATCAAACGCCGCCATCTGCCGACCTTGTCTGCCCTCATCGGACTTTCGCTCGGTCTTTTGCTATCGGCGCTCATTGACAAAAACATACTCGGCACAAACCTTCCCATTCCAAGCTTTCAAGGCGGAAGCATTTTTAAAACGCTTTTTCAAAGCTTCGGAAAAGAAGCGCTCCCACTCGCCTTTGCAATTTTCATCACGCTCACGGTAAAACACCCTTTACCGATTGTAATTTCGTGCGCATGGCGCGCCTTTCTCTTTGCGCTTTCGACATCCTACCTTGCCGCGCAAGATATCCCTCTCGTTTTCTGTTTTTACCTGTTTTTACATCTTGCCGCCCTTCTCTCTCATGTTGCCGCAGGCATTGCCACACTGGCATTCCGAAAAAGTACGGGATTTTTCCCGATCCTCTATTTTCTCGGGATTCTATTTCTTCTGACTGTAATACGCCTTCTGGCTTTTACCCTATTACTTTAAACACAAAGGACTGATAACGTGAAAAAAAAGAACAAAAATCGCCTCAATCTTTACGATTGGTTTTACAAACGCGATAATAAAAAAGAGGCTGACGATGACCGCGACGCCCCGCGAAACTTTCTCTTTTTCTTCAAACTCTTAAAACGTAATTTTTCCCGCATATTCACGCTGAACATCTACTTTGCACTCGGCGGTATCGGAATCTGGCTGCTCCTGCTTCTTTTAAGCGGAATGGTCGGTCCGCATTCATCCGCGCCGACAAGCGACTTATTTGCGCCCCTTTTTGGCGCAGCACAGCTTGTGGAAGACCCATCCCCCGTTCTCAATCTGATGCTCTCGATACACGCAACCCTCATCGAAATCTCGGTTATGACGCCGTTTATGATTGCCCTGATCGTTGCCGCCGTCATTTTACTTTGTCTGACCTTCGGACCCGTTATGACGGGGGTCGTTTACAATATGCGTAATATCGTACGCGGCGAACCCCTCTTTCTCTGGCAGGATTTCTGGCATAGCATCAAAGTCAATTTCCGTCAGAGTATCATCCTCGGTATTCTCGATCTCGGCATCCTCGCCCTACTCGGCTACGGTCTTATCTTCTATTATCTGAATCTCGGTTCAGCAAGTATCTTTGGCACGTTCTTCCTCTTTACGCTAGTACTCATCCTCATCTACCTGATGATGCGCAAATACCTTTATACTATGCTCGTCACCTTTGAGCTTTCCATCTTCAAGCTCTTCAAAAACGCCCTGATTTTTTCAATCCTCGCACTTGGAAGAAACGTCGTCGCCATTATCGGCTGTACCATCGTCATCGTGATGAACTGGATGCTGTTCAGTCTCTTTATGCCACTCGGTATCATTATGCCCTTTATGATCACCATCGGACTTTGCCTTTATATCGAAATTTACATCGCATGGCCGAAAATCGAAGAAACGATGATCACTCCCTACCTCGATGAAAAAGGCAACTATGTCGAAGAATAGCGCATTTCAATAAAATTATGTACAAATGGTAAACTTTTTAAAAAAGACTTTATTTCACTTCAATTTTATGATAAAATAATCGCTGTGTCTTCCTGATTAAAATAAAAGGACAGTATATTTACCCAAAGGAGAAAAACCATGAAAACCAAGAAAATTCTTGCGCTTTTGCTCGCTGCCGTAATGCTTACGCTTTCACTCGTCAGCTGCGGTAGTGCATACAAGAACCCCACTGAGTACATCACGCTCCCCGATTTCGGTACAATCGAAATCAAGTACGCTGATCTGAAGAAAGAATTGGACGATCAGATTCAAGAAATCCTCGAAGGCGCTGAAGGTCAGGTATTCGAGCCCGTTACCGGTGACGATGCCGTCATCAAGAAAGGCGATCAGGTATACCTCGACTACACCTTCAAGAGCGCAGACACCGAGCTTTCCGAATCAATCAGCGAAACCCTCTCGGGAGAGGATTGCTATCTCACCATCGGCTCGGATTCTTCCACCTTCCCCGTAGACTACACTAACAAGAATAACAACGATACCGAAGACGACAAAACCGAAGACGGCGATGAGGCAGAAACGACGGTTCTCGTTGAAGGTATTGAAAAACAGCTCATCGGCAAAAAGGTTGGCGACAAGGTTACCGTAACGGGCACGTTCTCGAACAGTTACTCCACCACCGAACTCAAAAACGTATCTGTTACCTATGAAATCGAAATTAAAGCAATCGCCCGCATTTCGATCCAGAGCGACTTCACGGTTAAGCTTTCCTACACCGTTACCGATGATAAGTCAGCAGTTGAGAGCATTCTCGTTCCCGAAATCACCACAACAGAAACGACTGTAACCACTGAAACGCCCACCACTGAAGAAACCACCACCGAGGATACCACCACAACCGAAACTCCCACTACAACTGAAACGCCCACCACGACCGAGGCTCCCACCTTTGATGAGCTTTTCCCTTCTGTTTCCGCAACGGAATACGAGCTTGTAAAAACCTCCTCCACTTTTGGTACGATCTTTACGCTCGGCGATTTCGTCCGTTACTTTGAAGGACATACCATTTACGATGAATTTGCCGTTCCGATCACCGTTCCCGCAGACTATGCAGACGAAAAATACGCTGACTATCTCGGCAAGGAAATTTACTTCACTTTCACCATCAGCTCGATCACAGCCCAACCCGAATGGACCGACTACTTCGTAAACAAGTATACCGCTACGGAATACGAAACCTGCGAAGCATACGAGGAATACATCCGTAACGAATTCAAGAAAACGCTCGCCTATGACGCAATTCTCGAAGCTACCACCGTTATAGAGTATCCCTACAAGGAATGGAAACAGGGCTACGAAAGCTACGTAGAAGTTCACCTGCTTGAGTTCATCGCAGAAGAAGAAGGCCTTTCCTCGACACCCAGCCTTTCCGACTATACGCCCGCTGAGATCAATGCAATCGTAAGCGAATCCGAATACGATGAGATCCGTACGCAAGCAACCTACTCGGCAAGAGATGCCGTCAAACAGCGCCTTGTTATGGAGGCTCTCTTTGAAAAGCTCGACATCACGCTCACGAAAAAAGAATTCAAAGAAAAGCTTGCCGAGGAAGAAGCCAAGTTTGAGGAAAACTGGATTTCCTACTACTATTACTACGGCATTACAGACTTCGATATGTATATCAAATACTTTGGCGGCAAAGAATACTTCGAACTTCAGTACAAGTACGAAATGCTTCTTGAGATGCTCCCCACCGTTGTAAGCTACGAAGAAAAGCCCGAAACCGACACAAATTAAAAAAATTGACAAAGGCTTTGTTCTCTCATGGAAAACAAAGCCTTTTTCTTTAAAACAATGAAACGAATTATCTCGCTATTTTTAATCTGCCTTTTTATACTTTCCCTTGCCGCCTGCGGCTCGGCATACAATAAACCGGAAAAATACCTTTCCCTGCCCGATCTTTCTTCAATTACCGTAAGTAATCAAGAAATAGACGAGCGCCTCAACGAAGTCGTTTACGACATTCTCGAGAACCTGACAGGAGAATATTATACACCGCTCGTATCCCCAAGCGAGCGCGTAAAACAGGGTGACCGCGTACACGTCAGCTTTTATCCCGATGCGGGACAAGGACTTTCTGACGACGTAATCACCACGCTGACGGCAAAAGAAGCCGACAAAATCTACATCATTCCGGGAAGCGCCTCATCTCCGGAAGCTCTCGAAAATATCGTCGTCGATACGAAGGTTGGCGATATTCTGTCCACCAAAATCACCTACGGTGAAGACGACACCGACATCGAAGAGCTGATTGGCAAAACCGTCACGCTGACCGTTAATGTCCACGAGATCGCGCGCCTGACCGTTACCAAACGCCATACCGTTGAAATAAAATACACTGCCAAGCTCGCAAACGGCGAAACGCCGCTCGACTCAATACTCGTACTCCTTGCGGGCGGCAACGAAACCGTTGACCTTTCCGACCCCGAGGACAGCTTCAATACCGTCTTTACGCCAAATGAGCTTGCCGAATATCTCATTGGACGAAGAAAGTACGAAACGGTCGTATTTTCTCTGACCATTCCCCAAGAAAAAGCAACGGCTTACGGCTATGACCGCACTGTAACGCTCGATATTGAAGCAACCATCCTGAAAGCCGTTGAAACCCCTTCTGCTCTGACCGATGCACTTGTTAACGAGGTCACCAACGGTGCGTATACAACGGCAACCGATTACCTCGATTTCTGTCGGGAAAAGCTTAAAGAGGATGCCGCCTTCAACGCCGTTACCCAAACGGCAACCTTCCAAAAAGACCTTCCCCAAAAGGAATATAACCTTTTGTATACCGACAATTATAACGCCGCTCTCTATGCCGTTGTCGGCGACGTCAGCGGTTATACCGAGGAACAGCTTGCCTCGATGCTTTCACAGGAAGTGCATGATAAGATTAAAGAAATGGCAAAAGAAAACACCGAAGAGGAACTTCGTGAACGCCTGATTCTCGAATACCTTTTCGATCTTCTGAACATCAAGCTGACAACCGAAGAATACAACGAGAAGCTTTCCGAGCTTTATACCACCTATCAGAACGAGTATTATTACATGCTCTACTATTACAACATCACAACCAAAGAAGCTTTGGCGGAATATCTCGGCACAGACTATCTCGAAGCACAATTTTGTTACCAAAAGCTCTTACCCGTACTCAAAGAACAAATAACCTTTACCGAATAAAGAAAGTGTATTTATATGAAACGAATTTTACTTTTAGCACTCCTTCTCTTAGCCTTTGCGCTCACCTTCACCGCCTGCGGTAAGGACGATATCACAACAGAAGCCACCGCAAACACGACAACTGCAGTAAGCACTACCGAAGACCCACGGCTCGCAGGCGCATACGATACGCCCGAAGATTTTATTACCCTTCCCGCACTGAAGGATGTCGTCGTACAGAATAGTATCATCAACGAAAAAGTACAGGCAGAGATTGATGCCCTTCTGCCGGAGCTTGGCAAAACCGCATACGTCGCGCTTCCCGCAGGCACGGCGGCAATCACGGGCAACGTCGTAAATATCTATTACACGGGCAGAGCCAAAGACCCAAACGTTAGTCTTTCTGAAGACAACCTCAAGGGTATGTCCAACGCTGACGATGAAACAGGCTATGATCTCCTTCTCGGCTCGGGCAGTTTCATTGACGGCTTTGAGGATCAGCTGATCGGCGCAAAAAAAGGCGATACGATCGCCGTTGACGTTTCCTTCCCCGAAGACTACGGCAATGACGAGCTGAACGGACTCGCCGTCATTTTCGACGTTACAGTCAACGAAGTTTACGAAGCAAAAATCACCGATCAAAACGAAGTCAGCGTCTACGTCAGCTATACTCTTGTCGGCGAAGAACCCAATACTAATCTTTCTTATTTCTTATACATCCACGAAGCAAGTCTTACCATGAGTGACCTTAGCCAGAAATTCGACGAATTCTTTGATGCCCAGCCCCTTTACGATGCCTTACTCGGAAAGAGCCTGCTCGACGAAATCACCCTCACACTCATCCTCGACCGGGAAGGTGCTGAGGAATTTGGCTACGACAAAGCACTCACCCTCACAGCTACCATCACCATCTATGATATTCTCACCTTCCCCACCGAGCTTACCGATGAGGACATCAACAGCTATACCGGCGGTCTGTATCCAACCGCACAAGCATTCCGTGAATATCTTTTCGACTATTTTAAAGTCGAAGTTGCCTATGACACGCTTACAGAACTCGCCGTATATAAAGACATTCCCACCGACGTTTTTGAAGCGCTCTACGAGGGCTATTACGATGCCTCAATCTATACGCAGATCGGTGACGTTTCCCAGATGACCGAAGACGAGCTTGCTTCCGTCCTGACCGACGAGGTCAAAGCTACGGCTGACAGCTTCGCCACGGAAAATGCAACGGCGGAATGGAAGGATACCATGCTGGTAGCCTACCTCGAAAAAGCCATCGACTTCGTATTCACCGACGAAATGTACCAAGCCGAGCTTCAAGAGCTTTACGAATACTATTGCACCTACGAAGCATTTCTTCTCTACTACTACGGCATCGACTCGATTGAAAAATTTGAAGCTGCTTTCGGCGAGGACTACCTCAGAGTGCAGTTTAAAAACAACAGCCTTCTTAACACCGTCGCTGAAAAGGTTTCCTATCAGGACTAAAAAAATCCTTATCTTCCAAAAATTTGGAAGATAAGGATTTTTATCTTTAATACACCGTCACAGTATCACCAAGCGAAAAAGCATACAAGAGCGCCGTCTTCACGGGATAACCGTAAAGCTTTTCAAGTGCCGCACGGTAATAGGTGAGCTGATCGGTATACCGCTCACGGAGCATCGCCTCAGCAGAGGCGCGGTCTTTCGGCGTGCGGTCGGTCTTGTAGTCAATCAGAATAAGCGAGCCGTCCTCCTCAACCAGAAGACAGTCAACAACGCCCTGCACCAAAACGAACTCGTTTTGTAAAAGCGCCTTTTTCTCATCGTCCTCAGTAAACATTGCCGCAGGCATTCTGACGTTGAATCGCTCCTCGCGAAGCACCGTTTTAGCGGTCAGAATCCGCTTGAAAAGCGCGCTCCTGAAGAACACTTCAAGATACCTTCTGTCAATCAGCGAAGCAATTGCCTCGGTAATAAACCGCTTTTCAACAAGCCTTTCGATCTCTCTTTCAACACCGATCTTCAAAACCGATGCAAAATCACAGAACTGCATAAAAAGATGGGTTGCCGTACCGCGCTCCGCGCCGCTTGCCGCCACCTCGCCTTGCATAAAAAGGGGTACGCGATCAAAGCCTGCCTGCTCAGAACGGATCAGCACCTCGGCATTTTCATCAAGAATAGAAGGATGCAGACGCGATACCGAAAGCTTCGCGGGAAGCTCTGCCGCCGCACTGTGCGTATAGGTGAAGGAAAGCCGTCGGACAAGCTCACCCTCTGAAACACCGCCCTCGGCTTTTGTGACGGCAAGCACCGTCGTATCATGTGAGATCGCCTCGGCATCGCTGATATACTGCCAAGCATATTCAGGACAGGCAGCAATCATCATATCACGGTAATTGGAAAAATGCGTGTACAGATAAGGATGGTCATAGCTATCCCATTCTTTTTTAAGAAGCATACTGTCATACGCATCGCGATTTTTGAAGGATGCGGAAATGATAAGCTGCTTTCTCGCGCGTGTCAGGGCAACGTAAAGAATACGCATTTCCTCGTCGTAACGGTTTTCGCGCATACGATACGCAATCGCACGGCGAATCAACGTATCGTAACGGATAAAGCCTCCGCTCTCGCGGATACGCAGTCCCACACCAAGCGTTTTTTCATGTACGAGTCCCCGTCCCTCATCCTGCGCGTTAAATCCTTTCGCAGTATCGGCAAGAAAGACGTAATCGAACTCACAGCCCTTGGAAGCATGGATCGACATAATGCGAACACTCGCAAAGTCAACGCCCACCGAAAGCTTCGGCTTGTTTTTGTCCTCTCCCGCTTCAACGTCGGCAATAAGACGGCAGAACGCGTGAACACCGCAGAAGCCGTTAGCTTCAAAGGCGCGCGCATAATCGTAAAACGCCATCAGCGCATCGCACTGCCCGCTATGCTTAACCGAAATGGCGCGAAGGGGTGTGGTTGACAACAAATAGCGCACCGCCTTATCCGAGCTTTGCATTTCAGCAAAACGGCGTGCCTTTTCAAGAAATTCAAAAAAGACGTCGAGTTTTTTTGAAAACTCAGGCAAATCAAGCTTTCCCGTTTCGTCCTCGCGGTAAAGAAGAAGCGAAGCGTACACCGAAAGCGCGGGGAAACTCTCGCGTAAAAGCGCAAGCTCGCCGAGCGTAATACCGAAAATCGGACTTTTCAAAAGCGCGGTCAGATAAATATCGCGCGTTGGATTGTCAATCACGTTGAGCATTGCAATGAGAAGCAGTACCTCGGGATGCTCGAACAAAGTATCCTCACCCCGTCCGCACTGACAGGATACCGAAAGTCGGTCAAGCGCCTGACGGTAACGGTCGGCATGTGTCATCGAACGCAGTAAAATCACGATCTCTTGCGGTTTAACACCATTTTGAAGCAACGCGTAAATCTCTCTTGCTACCACGTCGTATTCACTCGTAAGCTCGCTGTCAACGGCAAGAAGGCGTGTCTTGAGCCCCGCATCTTTTTCGGGAAGCTTCCCAAAGACCAGCGCATCCTTTTCAAGGTAAGGAACTCTGCCGCTGTTATTACGGAAGAGCTTATCAAAAACGGCATTGCTGTACGCAATCACGCCCTGATCACAACGGAAATTTTCCGATAAGAAGATCGTCGCCTCCTTCTGTCCGCTTCCCTCCTCATACATCGGAAAACGGTCACGGTACGCCGAAAACAACTCGGGAACTGCGCCTCGGAAAGAATAGATCGACTGCTTGATGTCACCTACCATAAAGCGATTATGGCGCGAGATCGCCGAAAAGATCGCATCCTGTAAGTCGTTGGTATCCTGATATTCATCAATAAAGATCGCATCGTATTTCTCGGCAACCGATGCGGCAAGTGCCGTCGGCTTGCCGTCATTAACGAGAAGCTGATAGGTGTATCGCTCAAGATCGGCAAAGTCAAGTATGCCGTAGTGCGCCTTTTCCTCAGTATACGTACGGTCAAACGCCGAAAGAACTCGGTAAAGCTCCTCACAAAAGAGTGCCGTCGCTTTGGCATCGCGCGTATACTCGATGGAGGTGTACAGGAAAAGATTGTCCGAAAGCTCCGCCATAGCATCCTTGAAGCTGTTGCGTACGGCAAGCGCCCACTCGATCTCGCCGGGCTTCGTACCTCGATACGAGCCAAGCTTTTTCGGCGTATATTTGCCAAGCTTTTCAGAAATCGTAAAGAAATCCTCCGAAGAAAGCGATTCATAACGGCGGATGTAATCAAGATCATCCGAGAAAGCAGGCAAATAAACCGATGCCGCAGGATCAAGTGATAAAACCGTCATCACCTTTTCATAAAGCGCGCCGAAATAGTCAAACACCGTACGCATCAAGCGGCAGACCACGTCACGGTAAGGAGTTGCCTCAAAATCCTCAGCAGTCGCCGTAAGACTCCTGACAGACGCACGCAAAGCACCGAGCCCCTCGGGAAGTGCGATAAATTTCTCATAAAAATCAAGGAGCGTTTCCGAAAGACGTGTGTCTTTCAGTTCGATCAGATTTTCAGCAAATTCAGAAAAAGCGGGATCGTTTTCAAAAAAACTATCCACCGTTTCCTCCATCACGCGCAGCTTGAGAAGACGGATTTCAGTCTCGTCTGCAATTCTCAACGATGCCGAAAGCGATAGCTCGGAAAAATGCTTGCGAATCAACGAAAAGCAAAAGCTGTGAATGGTTGAAATTTCGGCAGATTCAATACCGGCAATCGCCGCCGAAAGACTGCTCTCGCGCTTCGTCACGCCGTCTTCGTTTTCCTCGCGTACGTCTTTCAGAGCCTTCTTCAATTCTTTGCCGATACGCATTTTCAGCTCCTCTGCCGCCGCTTTGGTAAAGGTCACCACGAGAATGCGGTCAATCGCAATCGGATCGTCACCTTCACTGACCATACGAAGTATGCGGCGCGACAAAACAGCCGTTTTCCCCGAGCCTGCCGCCGCCGAAACCAGCAAGTCCATCACAGGCGCTTCCATTGCCATGCGCTGTGATTCGGTAGGCTTAAACTTCATTTCTGCCATCAGCTATCCCCTCCTTCCTCGGTATCCGACGTACGCACACGGCAGATCGGCTTCATTTTACAGTATCGACAGGGGGATTTATTTTTATCAACCGAACGCGGTCTTGCGGCGGCATCCCCCGTCCTGATCGCGCGGGCAATAGATTTTAAAATATCCGAAACCTTCGTCGCAAGCACGCCCATTTCCTCAAGCGTCGCAAGCTCGTTCGTCGTGCGGCCCTTGCTCGCTACACCGCTCTTATTGCGCGTGATCGGAATATAATAACCCCGAAGTCCCTTTTCCATTGCTTCGAGAACATCGGGCATATTCAGAAATATACCGCTTCTTTTGATCTCCTTTTCAATCATCGCACGTGATAACGATTCGTCATCAGGCATTTTCGCACAGGAAACCGCCTTTGCGCCAAGCGAAAAATATACCGCACCCGCAGGCAAAAGCAAACCTTCACAGTCAATCTTTTTCGCAACAGAGTGACCTTTTTGTGTCAGGGCAAAGAGATAAACGAGAAGCTGAAGCTGGAAACCAAGCTCTACCTCCGCCATCGAAAACCGTTTGTTCCCCGTTTTATAGTCTACAACACGCAAATAGCCGTCATCACCCACACGGTAAAGATCCACGCGGTCGATCTTTCCCGTCACGGTAACGGTCATCTTTTGAGAATCATCCTCGGAAACGATTGGCATATCCTCAGCATAAGCGATCGGTTCTTCAAACAGCACGGGCATAAATTCACTTTGGCGCAATTCACCCAAAAGATTCATCACAAGAAGCTCGGTGGTTCGCTTCAAACGACGCATCAGCCCTTCAAAACGCTTCGACTTGTTATCGCGAATAAACTTTCCTGAAAATTCCTCCAGAATTTCAGCAAGTGCCGCCCTTGCTTCTTCGTCACTCATTTCCTTCACCTGATCCTTGAAACGCGAAAAAAATGCCTCTAAAATTTCATGAATGAAATTACCGATATCAAGCGAGTCAAACTGTCCGTTGACACCCTCCGACAGCTTCAAGGTGTGTTTGCAGTGATAGGCAAAGGGACAGCTTGCAAAGCTGTCGGTCTTTGACTGTGAGAGACGGATTTTATTGCCGTAAAGCGTATCAGTCACCCGATTCGGCATCACCTCGTTCTGGGCGGTAAGCTCGGTTGTGAGCGCAAATTGACCGCCAAGAAGCGCCGTCAAGCACTCGGCATCATATCCCATACGGATAGCATATTCAAGGATTTCGGATGTACCGTACAAAAGCATATCGGCAGGAAGTGTATCGTAACGCTCTGCCTCCCTCTCGCCGAGCAAGGAAAGCGTGTCAAGATACGCACTCGACGGAAATGCCTCCTTGCCCGTAAGATCGCCATAAGAATAGGTCATCATGACCGACTCCTCGGCAGAGGTCACCGCGCGGTAAAAATATAACTGCTCATCCTGCGCGCGACGGAGGAGCAAGGGCGAAATTTCAACACCGTTCAGTAAAAGCGTTTCTTTTTCCGCATTATCAAAACAGCCGCCTTCCGAGATCGCCTTCGGAAATTCTCCCTCGGCAAGACCCATCAGATAGACGTGCTTGATGCCCTCCTTACGAAGCAAGGATGCGCTGCCCACCGTCACCTCATCCATACGCGACGGCAAAACACCCATATCCGCCTCGTGCAAAAGCACGCGAAAAAGCGATGCATATTCGTAAGAGGACACCTCGAAATCGCCCACGGCCTCGCACAGCTCGTCAAAGGCATTCATCAAGCTATCATAAAGCAACAGATGATCCTCCACCGAATCGCGCATACCGATAAAGGAAGCGTCAAGCGAGGCGCGCGCGGCAACCTTGTCGGCAATACGCATATCCTGCAAAAAATACACGAGCGAAGCCGAAATATCCTTTACCGTAGCCTTGCCCTCAAATATCGCAAAAAGTTTCACAAGAGGAGCTGTCAGCTTTTCGCGAAGCCCGTTCAGATAGCGCAGCCGTTCCTCTGCCGCCTCATCGTAATCTGCGGAAAAACCAAAGGGATTCATTTGCCAACCATAATCGTCAAACCAGCGCTTGCCCTGAATACGCCAGATTTCAGCGTACTCCTCCACCGCATCGCATTCCTCAACGGTAAGCGGCGAAAGACCGCTTCGCATAAAAGCGATCACATCCTCGCGCCGCCAGAAATGCGCGTGAATATCGAGAGCAGAAAGAAGCATTCTCGACGTACTCATTGCCGTCACGTCACGACGGGAGGAAATGAAATACGGAATGCCCGCCCCTTCAAGTGCGGCATCCAGAACGCCGAGATACTTGTCGCTGTCCCGCGCAATCACTGCAAAATCACGGTAGCGCGCCCCCGCCATCACACGTCGCTTTATGTCGGCAGCAATAAGGCGAACCTCCTCATAAACACCGGGACAGGCGATCTGACGGATACCGCTCTCAGCCTCCCTTTTCGCAGTTTCATAAGCCGTTGGTCTTCTTTTTCCGTAATTGTCGCAAAAATACGCAATATCATACGCAGTCCTTGCATGCTCCTCACCGTAGACCTCACGAACGGCGCGACGGTAAGTATTTGCCAGCACTCTCAGACGGCGATCGGTATCAAACAGCTTTGCAAAGAAATCGCGGCGATCGTCTTTGCGAAACGCAAGGCTCACCCCAATCTCTTTCGCCTCGGCAAATATCACGCGCGCCAGAAGAAGCTCGTTCGGCGTAAAGCCGTCAAAGCCCGAGAAAAAAACATACGCATTCTCAAAAAAGCCTTTTCCCTCACAAAGGGATGCGGCGCGCAAAAGATCGTCCGAGGAATCGCCGGCAGACTCACGCAAAATCGCGGCATAGGCTGAATAAATCAACGAAATATCCCGAAGCTTGTTTTTGAATTTTCCATCCTCAAGCTCCTCTGCCACCGCATCGAGAGCTTCGGGAGTCACAAGATAGAGCTTAAGTTCCTCCACGGTGTCGAAAAGAAGCCGTACCGTCGCCATATCGTCAAGCGTGATACCGCCGTATTCCTTCAAGGAAGGCGACACCTCGTTTAAAGCACGCCACATCACAAGCTGCTTTGCACCCTTGCCAACGGTATGATAGCGAAGTCCGCCAAAACGGCGGAACACGGTATTCGCCATTCTTCCGAAAGAAGTGACCTCACCAAGCCGCGAATTATCAAACGCTGCCAGAACACCCTCAGCCTCCAGCACCTGCTGTTCGGGAACGAACCAGATCACACGCTCGCCTGCCGCAAGTAAAGCCTTCATTTTTTCCAAAAGCATCGCCTGACGGCTCTCGGCACGCAAACCGTAATATAAAGTCAGCACGTGAAAAACCTTCTTTCTCGTGAAATCAAAGCCACGTTTATTACAAAACCAAGCGGACAAGCCGCTTGGTTTTCCTTATATATCCGCTTGAACTAAATACTGCGCCCCGTACCGCGCAATATAATCCTTACGGCGATCGGGATTATCTCCCAGCATAATATCAAACATTTCCGCCGTCCGCATAGCATCGTCCTCGCAAATACGGATCAACCGGCGCGAAGCGGGGTTCATGGTGGTTTTAGACATCATATCAGCCTCGTTTTCGCCAAGACCCTTCGAGCGCTGAATGGTATATTTCGCCCTTTTCTCATCAAGCTCCTTAAGAATCTCAACCTTTTCCCGCTCGTTATAGGCAAAAAAGGTCTCATCCTTCGTATTGATCTCAAACAAAGGCGATTCCGCAATATACACCCTGCCTTCGCGCAAAAGCGTAGGCAAAAGACGGTAGAACATCGTCAGAATGAGAACACGGATCTGGAAGCCGTCCTCATCGGCATCGGTACAAATGATGATCTTATTCCATTTCAGACGTTCAAGCTCAAAAATCGAAAGATCAGCGCCCTTACCCTTCGCGCGCGTGCCGGTCTTCGATTCAAGCTCAACACCGCAACCGATCACACGCAGAAGATCAACGATAACGTCATTTGAAAAAATCTTATCATACGTGCTCTTCAAGCAGTTCAGGGTCTTGCCGCGTACCGGCATAATCGCCTGAAACTCGGCATTACGGGCTAGCTTACAAGAAGTCAGAGCCGAGTCGCCCTCAACGATATAAAGCTCACGGCAAGATGCATCCTTTGAGCGACAGTTGACAAACTTTTCAACACGGTTAGCAATGTCAATCGTACCGCTCAGCTTTTTGGCAATATTGACCTTCGTATCGTACGCCGCCTCGCGACTGCGCTTATTGATCAGCACCTGCGCCGTCGCACGCTCGGCATCAAGCGGATTTTCAGCAAAGAAAATTTCAAGCCAACGCTTGATATAATCGGTCATCGCCTTCTTGATAAACTCGTTGGTGATCGCCTTTTTCGTCTGATTAGCATAACTCGTCTGTGTTGAGAAGGAATTAATAACAAGAACGAGCGACTCGTCAATATCCTGAAAAGTCACCTTCTTTTCATCCTTCTTGTACTTTCCGTTTTCACGGAAATACTTATCAAACGCCGAAACAAAAGCAGACTGCGCCGCATCGTCGGGAGAACCGCCGTGTTCAAGAAACGAGGAGTTGTGATAATATTCCTTAACGTGCCGTTCTTTCGACAAAACGAACGCCATTTCAAATTTCAGGCGGTAATCGGCAAGGTCAGCGCGGTCACGGCCCACCGTTTCGGTCTTATAAAGCTTTGGGGAGGTCAGAACGTCACTGCCCGCCAGCTCGGTAACGCGGTCAATAATACCGTTTTCATAAAAATAAACCTCGTGGAAAAACTCGCCGTTTTCTTCTTCGTAATAAAACTCAAAACGAATGCCCGAGTTAACGACCGCCTGCTGCTTCAAAACTTCAATATAATGTTCTTTTGAAATAAGAATCGCCTTGAAAACCTCAAGGTCGGGACGCCAACGAATTGTCGTACCCGAATATCCCTCGCCTCGTCCGCAAGGGCGTTTGCGAAGCTCCGTTACGGGCTCGCCCTTTCTGAAATCAATTTCCGATACTGTCTTGCCGTCCGAAGATCGCACGTACATAAACTCCGAGGCACACTGCGTTGCGCAAGCGCCAAGACCGTTAAGACCAAGCGAAAACTCGTACGCCGCATCCTCCTCGTTGTTGTTGTACTTACCGCCCGCATAAAGCTCACAGAAAATCAGATACCAGTTCCACTGCTGTTCGTTTTCGTTAAAATCAAGCGGAACGCCGCGGCCGCGGTCGGTTACCTCCATAGTACCGTCCTTTTCAACGCGCACCGTAATGACCGAGCCGTAGCCCTCGCGCGCCTCGTCCACTGAGTTGGATAATATTTCAAAAAAAGCATGCTCACAGCCGTCAAGACCGTCCGAACCGAAGATGACGGCAGGACGTTTTCTCACACGGTCCGCGCCCTTCAGCTGCTGTATGCTTCGATTATCGTATACTTGTTCGGTATTTTTCTTTGCCATCGTTACACCGTCTTTAATATCTGTATTTTGAGTCGGTACACTGCACGACCGTATAGCATACCACAGTATATAGTATACACCATTTTTCTCTCTTTGTCAAGAGTTTCCCTTCCCGACATTCCCTTCCCGACGTCTTATACCGAAATTTCAGACTTCTTTCGTCTGATCGGCAAACAGTCAAAATAAACCTATCGTTTCCCACGTTAATCAACAAAAAAATAAACCTCCGGATAGGAGGTTTATTTTTATTA
>CAZMAF010000013.1:0-33554 GCA_964564225.1 uncultured Lachnospiraceae bacterium | reverse complement strand
CTCCTCAAAGCTTACGGGCATACCGAGGGCGGTAAGTTTTCGCGCTGTTCCCAAGGATCGCTCAATACGCTGCTTTTGCGAGCGTTGAATGGCATTTTGGAGGTCTTGACTGTCGGGATTGATCAAAAGTCCGATGATGTGCGTTTCGGTTGCGGATTCTACCGAAAATTCAATGGCAGGAATCAGCTCGATTCCGACTTTCTTTGCTGTTTTGGCGGCTTCATTCAGTCCTGCTGTGGTATCGTGATCGCTCAGAGCGATGGCAGAAAGTCCTGTTTCGTTGGCGTGGAGGACAAGCTCGGTTGGGGAAAGTGAGCCGTCCGAAGCGGTAGAGTGGGTATGAAGGTCGATAAACTTTGTCATAACGTATCCTTTCGGGAGAGGATTTTTTTAATGTATTGACATTTTGGTAAAATCGTGCTAAACTGAAAAAATGTTGGCGAGCTTGAGATATCCGATATTTCGGCAACCGTTACCTATGAGTGCAACGCCGAGGGCAGAGTATCGAAGACGGTGATTGAGTATAGCTATAAGCCTGAAGGCGAGACGGTAGATGCTACGATGGAAATGATATTCAATAGTTTTGACATTCCTGCCATCAGCGCTCCGGTTGATGCCGATGAGTACGAAGAAATCCCTGATTCATAAAAACCAAAAACCTTTTCCCAACGGGAAAAGGTTTTTTTGTTCAGAATACGATATCTTCGTTGGAAATGCAACGGATGCCGTTCTTTTCAAGAAGCTCGACAGTTTTTGCGTTATTTTCCACGCGGATGATAATGTACGCTTTTTCTTCCTTGATGGCAAGGAAATCGTACATATATTCGATGTTAATAAGCCCATCGTCAAGAATGCGAAGCACCTTGGCAAGTCCGCCGACACGGTCGGGCACTTCAACGCCGATCACCTGATTGACGGTAACGACAAAGTCTTTTTCCTGAAGCATTTTTTTAGCGCTTTCAGGATCGCGCACGATAAGGCGAAGTATACCGAAATCGGTGGTATCGGCAATTGTGAGAGCGCGGATGTCGATATTAGCCTCGGCAAGCGCCTCGGCGATGCTTGACATACTGCCTTGTTTATTTTCAACGAATACGGAAAGCTGACTGATGGTCATACGCTGTACCAACCTTTCTTGTATTTAATGAAGTTTTCTGTGATCAATTACACGTTTTGCCTTGCCCGTCGAGCGTTCGATCGAGCCGGGTGCGCAAAGTGTTACCTTAGCGGCAATGCCAAGCAGGGATTTCAGGGACTCGGCGAGTGATTTTTCTGCCTTGGTCAGATTGGTAACCGTGTCGGAAAAGATTTCTGCTGTAACCTCAACGCGCACCTCAAGGGTGTCGAGATTGTTAATGCGGTCGACGATAATGAGGTAGTTGGGAGAATAACCCTCGCGAATGAGTACCGTTTCGATCTGCGAGGGGAAGACGTTGACACCGCGGATGATGAGCATATCGTCCGATCTGCCGCGAGGCTTCGACATACGGCAGAAGGTTCTGCCGCAGGCACAGGGCTCGTAATTGACGACACCGATATCGCGGGTGCGGTAACGGAGTAGCGGGAAGCCTTCCTTCGTGATGCAGGAAAAGACGATTTCGCCCTCTGAGCCTTTGGGAAGTACCTCGCCGGTATCGGGATCGATGATTTCAATGATGAAATGGTCTTCGTTGACGTGCATGCCCTTTTGCTCAGAGCATTCGTAAGCGACGCCGGGACCCATGATCTCAGTAAGACCGTAAATGTCGTACGCCTTGATACCGAGTTTCTTTTCGATTACCTGACGCATTTCCTCAGTCCAAGGCTCAGCGCCGAAGATGCCTGCCTTCAGTTTGATCTTGTCGAGCGTGATGCCTTCAGCTTCGAGCGATTCGGCAAGATACATTGCATACGAGGGTGTGCAGCAGAGAATATTTGAACCGAAATCCTGAAAAATGGTGAGCTGGCGCGCCGTATTGCCCGAGGAAACGGGAAGCGCGATAGCGCCAATTCTTCGGGCGCCGCGATGAAGACCAAGACCGCCCGTAAAGAGACCGTAGCCGTAGGAAACGTGAACGATATCGGTTTTCTCACAACCGACGGCGGCAAGCTGACGGGCGCAGATGTCGCCCCAGATACTGAGGTCATTTTCGGTATAGCCCGCTACGATCTGCTTGCCCGTTGTGCCGCTGGAAGCGTGCATGGTGGCAATCTGTTCCATCGGTACAGCGAAAAGTCCGTAAGGATAGGTGTCTCGCAGATCGTTTTTGTAGGTGAAGGGAAGCTTGTGAAGGTCGTCGATGGATTTGATGTCTTCCGGTGTAAGACCGAGTGCCTGCATTTTTTCGCGGTAGTGGGGAACGTTATCGTAAACACGCTTGACGGTTTTGATAAGGCGTTCGTTCTGCCACGCGGTCAGCTGTTCACGGGAGGCGGTTTCAATCTCTTTTTGCCAATAGTTTTGCATAACATTTGTCCTTTCTTTGCGTTACGCCTGATACCCGAGTGCAAAAGCTTTTTCGTTTATCTCAATGAATTTGGGCGCAACGGTATTTTTGATGGCATGAAGCCATTTTTCATAAGGAATGGGGAGGTATTTGGCAAGTCTGCCCATCAATGCGATATTAACGGCGCGGGAGGAGCCAGCCTTTTCGGCGATAGCAAGTGCATCAAAGGCATCGACGGTTGCGCCGATGGCGGCGAGCTTATCGAGAATATCGGTGGGATATTCGGCAGCTCCTGTGATGACGGGCATGGGATCAATCATTTGCGTATTGACGATTACTTTACCGTTTTGGGCAAGATAGGCGGCATAACGCGCGCCTTCGAGCTTTTCAAAGGATACGATGAAGTCGGCTTCGCCCTCGTCGATGATGGGAGAGGTGACGGCATCGCCGTAGCGGACGTAGGTGACGACCGAGCCGCCACGTTGGCTCATACCGTGTACCTCGGACACCTTAACGTCGTAGCCTTCGTCAACGAGCAATCTGCCGAGTAGCTTGGAGGCAAGAAGTGAGCCCTGACCGCCGACACCGACGATCATAATATTGGTGGTTTTCATGGTCGTTTCCTCCTTACTGATTTTTGCCAATGGCATCAAAATGACAGAGTTGTTCGCAAACACCGCAACCGACACAGAGAGTAGCATCGATCCTTGCTTTGCCCGCCTTCATACTGATGGCAGGGCAACCGAGCTTCATACACATTTTGCAGGAACGGCATTTATCGGGATCAATGACGAGCGCGGGTTTTGTCTTGACACTCTTTAATAGCACGCAGGGACGGCGAGAGATGATGACCGACGGACCTTCATAGGCCAGCTCCTCTTTGAGAACCTTGTCGCAAGCGGCAAGATCGTAAGGATCGACGACACTGACTCTGTCAATGCCGAGCGCGCGGCAAAGCGATTCGAGATCGACTTTTGCGGCGGGGTCGCCCTTAATGTTATAGCCCGTGGTGGGATTTTGCTGATGCCCCGTCATACCTGTGATTGAGTTATCAAGAATAATGACGGTGGAATTTGAGTTGTTGTACGCCACGTTGACAAGTCCCGTCATGCCCGAATGCATAAAGGTGGAGTCACCGATGACGGCAACGGTTTTGCCTGCCGCTTCGTTATTCTTCGCGCGGTTAAAGCCGTGAATGCCCGAGATTGATGCGCCCATACAAAGCGTGGTATCGACACTTGAAAGGGGTGCGGTAGCGCCAAGCGTATAGCAACCGATGTCGCCGATAACGGTGATTTTGTTTTTGGCAAGGGTATAGTACATACCTCTGTGAGGACAGCCTGCGCACATAACGGGGGGACGGACGGGGATGGTTTCGTTAAGCGTATAGCCTTCTTTGACTGTCATACCGAGTGCTTTGGCAACCGTTCGTTGCGAAAATTCACCGATCATTGAGAAGAGCGATTTCCCTTCGACACTAACGCCGATGTTGCGACAGTGGGTTTCAATAACGGGATCAAGTTCTTCGCAGACGATGAGGCGCTCAACCTTCTGAGCAAACGCCTTGATACGCGCTACGGGAAGGGGATTGACAAGACCAAGCTTCAAAATGCTGACCGAGTCACCTGCGGCTTCTTTGACGTACTGATATGCTGTGCCCGAGCAGATCACGCCGATTTTTGCGCCCTCTACAAGCTCCTCGCGGTTGAAATCGGTCGTTTCGGCAAATGCGGTAAGCTTTGCGGTACGTTCTTCGACGATGGGATGGCGGCGCTTAGCATTGCCGGGCATCATAACGTACTTGGCGGCGTTCTTTTCATAAGTAATTTCGGGTAAAGGCAGGGGATCGCCCTCCTCTACGATACTTTGCGAGTGCGCGATACGGGTACACATACGGAGGAGTACGACGGTGTCAAATCCTTCGGAAAGCTCGTATGCGCGGCGGCAGAAATCAAGCGCTTCTGCAGAATCGGCCGGCTCGAGCATCGGAACTTTGGAGGCGATGGCATAATGACGGGAATCCTGTTCGTTTTGTGAGGAGTGCATGGCGGGGTCGTCGGCAACGCAGATAACCATACCTGCATTAACGCCGGTATACGAGAGGGTGAACAGGGGGTCTGCGGCGACGTTCAGACCAACGTGCTTCATGGCACAAGCTGATCGAACGCCGGCAAGACACGCGCCGAATGCCGCTTCGCAGGCGACCTTTTCATTGGGCGCCCATTCGCAGCTGATGGCGTCGTTTTTTGCGGCAAATTCGGTAATTTCGGTAGAGGGAGTACCGGGATAGCTCGAAATAAAGCGGCAACCGCCCTCGTAAAGACCGCGGGCAACGGCTTCATTTCCGATCATTAATTTTTTCATCTTGAAAACTTCCTTCTATGTGTGTTTTATGACTGTACGGAGCGAATTTAAGTACAATATAATACAGTAGTATAGCACAAATTGTTGGAAAAAGCAAGCAAAAGATGATATTTTTCGCAAGAAAATCAGTTGTTCAGGCATTGTGCGCGACGGTATTCGGTGGGAGTGCAGTTTTTGTAGCGCTTGAACATACGGTTGTAGTAAGAGGAAGAAGAAAAGCCCACTTCATAGGCGACATCAAGGATACTCTTCTCGCTTTTGGCGAGCAATTTTTCGCTTTTACAAATGCGGACGAAATTGAGATAGTCGATAAAGCTTGATCCGCTTGCCTTTTTGAAAAGTCGGCAGAAATAAGAGGGCTTGACTTTCTGGACATCTGAAATTTCTTCAAGGGAAATATCTTTTGCGTAATTCTGCTCGATATAGGCGATCGAGGGGCGGAGTTTTTCGATCTCACAGGACACGTTGTTGTTCTGAAGCGTGATCGCGCTCTCACGGCATAGTATGGCGAGCATTGCGTAGATCGCTCCTTTGATCAAAAGCTCAAAGCCGCTTGTCTGCGATTGCGATTCCTGCAGTGTTTTTTCGATAAGATGGGAGAGCTCTTCGTTGTGTATGACGGCAAAGGGCTTTTCGGCGTTATTGATAAAACGGTTGAAGTATTTGCCGATATTGTTTGTGTCGTCAAGATAATGCTCAAGGCGAAACTGTAAGAGAGTGTAGGTGCAGGGAAATTCGGAATTATAGGTAATGTGAGGAATACGCGGCGAGAAAAATATAATATCGCCTGTCCGACAGACCTGAGGTTTCGAGTTGACCGAAAAGACAAGCTCGCCTGACGTGATGGAGATCAGCTCGATCTCGTCGTGATAGTGAAGCTCGCAAAGCTTGCTTCCTGCTTTTTTGAAAGCGCTCTGTTTTTTTATCAGAATATGGGCGTTCGGTACGTTAACGCGTACAAGTTCATTTTTCATAGTATTTTCCTCAAAAGTCAAAATTGTACAATAATATGTTAAAATCGGTATAGAAATTTTCACAGAATCTGATATAATAAGTATAATAGAAACGACAAGTTTTGTCAATATTGTTGTGAAAATTTATTAAATTCAAGGAGATTTCAGGTATGGCAGAAAAAAATATTCTTGATGCGTTCAAGGAAGATCAGACGGTTGAAACGATCGATACAACGAAAAAGTTAAAGGTTGGTATTATCGGATGTGGCTGGATCGCAGATGCGCATATTATCGAATACAAGAAAATGGAGGACATTGAGATCGTCGCCGGTGCAGACCTGATCGAAGGTAAGGCGGAGGCGTTTTTCAAAAAGCACGGTCTTGAGGGGATTCGCTGTTACCCCGATCACGCCTCCATGCTTGATAATGAGGAGCTTGATGCGGTCAGTGTTTGTACCTATAACCGTACGCACGCAGAATGCACGATCTATGCGTTGAACAAAGGTGTTAACGTGCTTCTCGAAAAGCCGATGTCGGTTACGCTCGATGAGGCGGTTGCCATCTGTAAGGCAGAAAAGGCGAGCGGTAAGGTGCTTTCAATCGGCTTCCAGCCCCGTTTTGACCCCAATATGCAGATGATCAAGAAGATCGTTCAGTCGGGCGAGCTTGGCGATATTTATTACATTCAGACGGGTGGCGGCAGAAGACGCGGTATTCCTACTCCTTTTGGCACGACCTTTATCGAAGATAAGACGGCGGGCATCGGCGCGATGGGCGATATCGGTTGCTATTCGCTTGATATGGTACTGAATGCCATCGGTTATCCCAAGCCATTGACGGTTACGGGTTATACTTCTTCCTTCTTCGGTAAAAATCCCACCTATTTTACTTCGGACAACAAGCCCGCGGAATATGCCAATCTTTTTTCGGTAGAGGATTTTGCGGCAGGCTTCGTTCGTCTTGAGGGCGGTATTACACTCGACTTCCGTATTGCCTGGGCAATGCATCTCGATACTCCCGGCGACACCATTATTATGGGTACGAAGGGTTCGCTCCGTATTCCCTCGACTGAATGTTGGAACGGTACGGTCGGCGGTGCGATGAAGATCTATCACGACGTTTGCGGTAAGGGCGTTACCACAGAGATCCCGATCCTTCGCGCTCCTGCAAAAGGTCTTTTCTATCACAAGATCCGCTCCTTCCTGAACGCTGTCAAGGATGGCGGAAAAGCGCCCGTTTCTTCTGAGGAGATCATCATTAATCAGGCGATCATCGACGGCATTGTTCGCTCGGCAGAGCTCGGTCACGAGATCGCAATTGAAATTCCCGAGATTTAAGGAGAAGCGATGAAGCAGTTTAAGATTGGCGTACAGCTTTACTCGGTACGCGGCGATATGGCAAATGATTTTGAAGGAACGCTTCAAAAAATTGCCGAAATGGGCTATGAGTACGTTGAATTTGCGGGATATTTTTCCAAGACATCCGATGAGATCAAGGCGATTCTCGATAAATATTCGCTCAAATGCATTTCGGTACATCAGAGGCTTGACTTTTTTGAGCCTGACGCTCAAAAGGCGATGGCATACCTTAAGGGATTTGGCGTGAAATACGTCGTTGTTCCGTGGTACGATAAGAAAAAGCTGGAGGGTGATGCATGGGAGGAAACGCAGGCACTTTTCAATCGCGTATCAGCACTTCTTTCGGCAAACGGTATGAAGCTTCTCTATCACAACCACGATTTTGAATTTAAAAAGCTCCCCGACGGCAGATTTATTCACGATAGAATTATGGCTGAGGTCGAAGGAATCGATCCCGAACTTGATACCTGTTGGGTGCATTATGCAGGTGTTGATCCCTCGAAAAAAATCAGAGAATTCAAAGGTCGCGCAGAGCTTGTGCATCTTAAGGATTTTTACTGCAAAACGCTCGGCGGCGGTCCGGTCTACGCATTGATCGATTCCGACGGCAAGGAGCTTGCAGGCAGCCGTGAGGATCGCGGCTTTGAATACCGTCCGCTCGGTATGGGTATTCAGAATATGCCGGAAATTCTCAAAGCCTGTGAGGATGCCGGCAGTGAGTATCTCATCGTTGAGCAGGATGAGTCTGTCGGCTGTACGCCGATGGAGGCTATCGCGATCAGCCGCGCGTATCTGAAATCGCTTGGTTTATAAGGAGGATCTGTATGAAACTTGGTGTTATGAATCCTATTCTTAAAGGACTTTCCTTTGAGGCTGCACTGAAATACCTTGCTTCGCTTGGCGTGCAGACGATCGAGATCGGCGCGGGCGGTTATCCCGGCGATATACATTTAAAGCCCGCAGAGCTGCTCGGCAATCCCGATGCAATCGAGAATTATAAGGCGCTTTTAAAGCAGTACAATATTGAAATTTCGGCACTTTCCTGTCACGGTAATCCCTTGCATCCGCAAAAGGCGATCGCCGAGCGTTTCGACCGTGAATTTCGCGATACGATTCTTGTCGCAGAGGCGCTTGGTGTTGATACGGTGATTGGATTTTCGGGTTGCCCCGGCGATTGCGACAATTCGCTCTACCCTAACTGGGTGGTCTGTCCGTGGCCGAGTGACAACCTTCGCATTCTGAAATGGCAATGGGAGGAAAAGGTTATTCCTTATTGGCGCGAGATGGCGGAATTTGCTCAAAGTCACGGCATTCGTAAGATCGCCTTTGAAATGCATCCCTCGTTTGTTGTATACAATCCCGAAACGCTCCTGAAGCTGCGTGCGGCGGTGGGTGATATTATCGGCGCGAATTTCGATCCCTCGCATCTTTTCTGGCAGGGTATTGATCCTGCCGAGGCGATCCGCGTACTGAAAGGCGCGATCTATCATTTCCACGCCAAGGATACCTGCATCAATCAGCGTAATACCGCGATCAACGGTGTTTTGGATACCAAGAGCTACGGTGATGTGGAAAACCGTTCGTGGGTGTTCCGCACGGTTGGCTACGGTCACGGCAAGGAAGAATGGAAGCGTATTGTTTCGATGCTCAAAACAATCGGTTACGACGGCGCGCTTTCGATCGAGCACGAGGATAGTCTGATGACGCCGAAAGAAGGGCTTGAAAAGGCGGTTTCTTTTTTGAAGGACGTTCTCATTTTTGCTGACGGTGGGGCTTCCGGTTGGTTTTAATAAGCAAAAGACTGCAAGAAGGTTAGGTTTCTTGCAGTTTTTTTGCGTTATTTTTCAGATTTTTCCTCTTGACAGGAAGTCTTTGTTATGGTAAGATAAAAACAGAACAAATGTTCTTTTGAAAAAAGGAGGCGTATATGGAGAAGACGAGATATTATTTTTGTATTGATATGAAGTGCTTTTTTGCTTCCGTCGAGTGCGCGGAACGCGGTCTCGATCCTTTCAAAACGCCGCTTGTCGTTGCCGATCCCGATCGCGGTCAGGGCGCAATCTGTCTTGCCGTAACTCCCTATCTGAAATCGCTTGGCGTGAAAAATCGCTGTCGGCTTTACGAAATTCCGAAGCGTATTCCTTACATCGTGGCAAAGCCTCGTATGAAGTATTACATTCGCTATGCCGCCGATATTTACGCGATTTATCTGCGCTATATTGCGCCGCGCGATATTCACGTCTATTCGATCGACGAAGCATTTATTGATGCTACCGATTATCTTAAATGCTATCGGGTTGAACCGCTTCGTTTTGCGCGATTTCTGATGCGCCTGATTGCCGAGGAAATGAAAATTCCTTCGACGGCGGGGGTGGGAACCAATCTCTATCTTGCGAAGGTTGCGCTTGATATTACCGCTAAAAAATCGCATGATCACATTGCCTTTCTCGACGAGACGCTGTATCGGGAAACGCTTTGGAATCATACGCCTCTTACCGATTTCTGGCAGATCTCGCATGGGACGGTGCGGCGGCTCGAAAAGCATGCGATCTTTGATATGGCGGGAATTGCGAGGGCAAACGAGTCGATGCTTTACCGTATTTTCGGGGTGAATGCCGAGCTTCTGATTGATCACGCATGGGGAAGGGAAAGCTGTCTGATGGAAGACATCAAAAATTATCGCTCAAAAAGCCGTTCGCTTTCTTCCTCGCAGATTTTATTCGAGGATTATACCTACGATAAGGCAAAGCTTGTGCTTGGCGAGATGGTGCGCGCGCTTTGTCACGAGCTGATGCGTATGCATCTCATTACCTCGCGCGTGTCGGTCTCGGTGGGATATTCGCGCGATATTCGTCCTTCTGACGCCGGATCAACGACCATGACGGTGACAACACAGGTTTATTCTGCTATTATTCCTTTTGTAATGCGGCTGTTTGAGAGGATATGTGATAAAAATACTCCGATCCGCCGTCTTGCGCTATCCTTTTCGGGACTTTGCCACGAAGGATGGGAAGGGTACGATCTTTTTTGCGATATGGAGGCGATTGAAAAAGAGAAAAAGCTTGAGCGTACCGTTCTTGCGTTGTCCGATAAATACGGTAAAAACACGCTTTTGCGCCTTGTGGATTTCAAGGAGGGCGCGACGGCAAGAGAGCGTGCGCGCTTGATTGGAGGACACAACGGTGAATAGAGAGGAGCGCGCTAAGCAGTTTATGCCCTTTGATGCCTTGAAGGGCTTAAGAGAGGAGCTTCGTTTGCGTGAACGGGCGGCGCTTCGCGCGCCACGTTGCGAGCTTTTTGAGGAGGAGGCGGAGCGATTGTCGGCATCGCTGCTTGCGCTTTCTTGCGGTGTTAAGGTTGAGGTACTTTTTTACGATAGCGGTTATTACCGTTCGTTTTGCGGCGAGGTGCTTTCGGTCGATACCGTTTTTTCACGCCTCATTCTTTTGTGTGACGGGGAAAAGCGTATAATTTTATTTCGCGATATTTACCGTCTTTATGAGCTTTGAGCGAGGCATTGCAGGGAATTTCTTGAAAATTCAGAAGAAGTATTGATTTTTGTCACAGTATTCGCGTATACTATAGGTAATTGTTACAGAAAGGAGCTTTGTGATGACTGCTACTTACGAAAATCTCCCTAAGATCGCTAAAATTATTCTTCAGATATTTTTTGGCGGCGTGATTGGAAGTGTATACCGCATTGTTCGCTTTGTGGAAAATAGAAATATCGTAACGCTGATCGCAGGTATTCTCGGATTTGTGGGAATCGGTGCGGTGTATTGGATCGTTGATCTGATTACCGAGATCATGCAGAATAAGATCGTATTTTTTGCCGATTGATTTTTAAAGCTGATAAAAAATCCGCCTGTACGGCGGATTTTTTGTTAGATATTTTATCAGCGTCTGAAGGTATCAAGAAGGGTGTTTTTTGCCAAAAGCGCGTGATATGCCGCCTCGTAATCACCGAGAAGTCCTGCTACGGTTTCACGGTCGGTCAGCACGTTGATGGCAAATACGGGATCGCATTCGCTCGCCTTGATTTCTTCGTAAAGCTCGTCGAGCAGGTTCGCCGCACGGCTGTTATTGCGTGTGAGCATCGAAAGCCGGGCGTTGATATGCTTACGAAAGAGCGTGCTTCTGAATTTTACGGTGTCGTAAATGGCGGCGGCGAGATCATAGCGTTGGGTTTTGGTAACGGTAAGCAGATAGAGATAAAGGTAGCATTCAATTTCTTTACCGAAATACTCGTTTTCTTCAAGCGATAGCTCGGGCAATTTACTATCAAGCGTGCTTCGGATGAGCGAAAGATAATAATCGCTTTTTTTGAAAATCGTTTCTTCGGCGTAGAGTGATTCCGCGGCGGCTTCTTTTGCCATTTCAAAAAGTGATTCTGCCGTCGTCAGCTCGTTTTTACGGTAGGCTTCGTCGGCAAGGGCGTAAAAGGAGGAGGCTTCCATATAAGCGATCTCATCATCCCTGTCAAGTGATGCCGTCATGGTAAGCACACGGGTATAGTCCCCGTTTCGGTAGGCATCCTTGATCGCCTCGATCAGAACGAGCTTCTGATACGGGAAGGGGTCTGTGGTGTCATCGAGAAAGTATCCCGCTGAAACGCCAAGCGTATTTGCGAGATGTTGAAGTGTGGGGAGAGAGGGAAGCGCTACGTTGTTTTCAATGCGCGAGAGCATATTGCGTGTGATCACGTCTTTGCAGAGGGCAGTTTGTGTCATTTTTTTTGAAAGCCGCAGGGCTTTGATCTTATCACCAATCGTCATCGTAATTTTAAATCACCTTTTCTTTTTAAAACGTAATTATATTTTACCATACTTTCAGAAGAAAATCAAGAATTGTAAATAAATTTTTAACGAATTGGATTTTTTTTCTTCTGCCGTTGACCTTATAAAATGCTTGTGTTACAATATAAAATAGAGAAAGTATGTAAAAAGGACGGTGACTGTTATCAAAGATACCGTACAGGCATCCTGCCTTTTGCTTTTGCAGAGGGCATCGCTTACTGAAAAAGACGTAATTTCCTATGCTGCTATTGACATGGATGATAAGGCGCAGTTTAAAAAGGGCGTTCTGGCGCTGACCGAGGATACGCTTTATCTGATCGGGGAGGACACGTCTTCCGGCGTTATGCGTTTTTCGCTTTCCGATTACGATGCGCTCATGGTGGATGAAATGCTGTCGACCTGCCGGTTTTATGCGAAAAAGGGAGAAGAGCGAGAGCTTATTACGTATACGACTTTTTTTGCCAAGGAAGACCTTTTTCGTCTTTCGGGCGATTTTGAAAAGCTGAAGCAATCGCGTCGCAGTGAGATCGACAGTGAGGCATCGAAGCGTTTTTGTCCAAAATGCGGCAATCGCTATCCTGACCGCGACCGTCAGTTTTGTCCGCATTGTATGGACAAGGGTAAGGTTATCAAGCGTATGATGAGCTTTTTTGCGAAATACAAGCTCTATATGCTTGGCATTATTCTTTCGATGCTGTCGCTTTCGGCGATTTCGGTGATTGCCCCTTATTTCAGCTCTGCTTTCTTTTACGATGAGGTTCTGAACGTCAAGGGCGAGCATTACGGCGAGCTTGTTTTTGTGCTTCTTATTATCGTTTCTATGCGTATTGTGAAGCTGCTTTTGCAGATTATACACGATATGGTGACGTCGCTCATTTCGGCAAAGATTGTTTACGATATTAAAAAGACGATCTTTGCGGCAATCGAGCGTTTGTCGATGAGGTATTTTACCGCGCGCACGACGGGTAGTCTTATGAATCAGATTTCGCACGATGCCAACCGTATTTATTGGTTTTTTACCGACGGCGTTCCTTATTTCAGCATTAACATCGTGCAGCTCGTGGCGGTTACCGTCGTAATGTTTCTGTATAATCCCCTTCTGACAGTTCTTGCACTTGGTTTGACACCGATCGTGCTGTTTTTGATCGGCAAGCTTTTCAGAAAGAGCCGTAAGTTAAATCACAGACGTTATCTTCGCTCAAGCTCGATGAACTCGCTTCTTTCCGATCTTCTGAGCGGTATTCGCATCGTTAAGACGTTTTCGCGTGAAAAGAGCGAAGCGGAGCGTTTTTCAAAATCCTCCCGCGCACTTGCCGATTCTGAAATGCGTCGCTCTAAATTTTCTTCAACTGCATATCCTTTGGTAAACACCCTCGTGTATCTCGGTTCGATTATCGTTTGGGCGGTGGGTGGCTGGATGGCGATCAAGGGTTCATTCGGTATGACCTACGGCATTCTGACGCTCTTTGTTTCTTACGTGGCGATGGTCTACTCTCCGCTGTATTCTTTCGTGGATATGGTGGAGTGGGGATCGGACTGTTTGAATTCGATGAATCGTTTATTTGAGGTAATGGATGCCGAGACGGATGTTAAGGAAAGGGAAGATGCTCTGACGATTGATAACCTGCGTGGCGATATTGCTTTTGAAAACGTGGAATTTTCCTATACCAAAAGCCGCCGTGTTATCAATAAGGTGTCTTTTTCACTTGAGGCGGGGAAAACCCTCGGTATTGTGGGACATACGGGCTCGGGAAAATCTACCCTTGCTAATCTTCTCATCCGTCTTTACGATTGTGACGAGGGCAGAATTACTATTGACGGTGTTGACGTGCGCGATCTTTCCTTTGAGACTCTGCATAAAAACATTGCGATCGTGTCGCAGGAGACCTATCTTTTTGTCGGTACGATCTACGATAATATCCGCTATGCCAATCACGATGCTACGCGCGAGGAGGTCATTGAGGCTGCCAAAGCCGCAGGCGCGCACGATTTCATCGTAAAGCTCCCCGATGCCTACGATACGATGGTTGGCTTTGGACATAAGGATCTGTCGGGCGGTGAACGGCAGCGGGTTTCGATTGCGCGCGCACTGCTTCGTAATCCGAGAATTTTAATTCTTGATGAGGCGACCGCCGCGATGGACACACAGACCGAGCGGCGCATCCAGAATACGCTTGATGCGCTTGCAAAGGGCAGAACGACGTTGACGATTGCGCACCGTCTTTCGACTCTTAAAAATGCCGATTCGCTGATCGTTGTCAGCGGCGGCAGTGTTACCGAAGAGGGAACGCACGTTGAGCTTCTCGCAAAGCGCGGTGAATATTACAAGCTCCACAGCTTACAGCTTGAGGCGCTTAAAAACGTCGGCGTGACTGAATGAGAAAAAGAGGTTATGGTATGAATCATACGTTGTCTTCAATTGTTGAAATACAGTATCTGACACCCGAAAACGCAGAGTTTTACGGGAAGGGCGATTTTATTGGGTTGAAAACCAAGTTTATGGGGGAAGAAAAGGATCACGGCATCGTGAAGCTGCGCCGTCTTTTTCCTTTTGAGGAGCTTTGGCGTGACATTACCGTTATGAATAGCGCGAGCGAGGAAATCGGTGTGATCGCATCGGTTTCGCTCTTTACAAAAAGTGAGGCGCTTCTTAAAAACGAGTTGGAGCGTGTATATTTCACGCCGAAAATCCTTAAAATTTATTCGATGAAGGACAAATACGGCTTTTCGAGCTGGGATGTTGAAACCGATGTTGGCAGAATTACTTTTTCGGTCAAGGATACCTTCCGCTCGATTGTATCGCTTGGAGGCTCGCGCGCTATTATCACCGACGTTGACGGCACGCGCTATGAGATTGAAGATGCCTCAAAGCTTGATAAGTCCTCGTATAAAAAGATCGAGCTTTATCTGTAAGAGGTGAGGATATGACCGAACAAGAACGAAAATTATTTTCCTCCCTCCTTGAAAAAGGCTGGTTTGTCGGTGAAAGTGAACCTGATTTTCTTGTACCTTTTGATCTTTCCGATCGTCGCACCCCACCAATTGCCGGGGAAAAACGAAAGGGCAGAAAAAAGGCTTCGTTGCCGATTGGTACGTCGCGCGGTCTCGTTTTGTGTAAAGGTTACGCGCTGATTTACCGCGACCGTGTCCTGCTTTATGAGGAAGGGCAGAAGACGGATGAGATTTCTCTTTCGGAGGATTCGTCCCTAACCTGTGATATTGCTGAGGGCGTTGTTTCGATACTGCTTGGTGATAAAGTTCTGTTTTCCTCGCGCCTCAAGCAAAAGAGTGCTTACTATCTGCTTGCGAAACGCTTTGACGATTTAAAAAAGGGCAAGGTGGGTGAGCGAGAGGTTAACGCGAAGGCAACTTGCGTTTGCATCAAATGCTCCCGTCCCTTGCCGCCGGATTCGTCCGGAGAGGTTTGTCCGCGCTGCCGTTCGAAAAAGCGTGTGCTTAAAGAGCTTTGGGGTATGATGCGGGGAAGCCGTGCGTACATTTTCTTATCCATCGTTTTGTTTTTTGCGGTAACGGCAGTTAATCTGATTGCGCCTTATTTAAACCGCGAGCTTGTCGATACCTATATTGAGCCGCAGTATGCTTTTCTGAGCGGTTTTGCTATTGTGATCGTTTCGATTCTCGGTGTTAATCTGCTTTCCCGTGCTTTGTCGATCATCCGCTCGCGTATTCTTATTATCGCCTCAAACGGTGTGATCGTCCGTTTGCGTGAGGAGGTTTTTGAAAAGGTCGAAAATCTTTCGGTGTCAAATATTGCCAAGCGTACGGCGGGTAATCTGATGCACCGTATTAACAACGATACTTCGGTTATTCAGAATTTTCTGACCAATCAATTCGCACAGCTGATTGAGCAAATTCTGATGTTCCTCGGTGTTGGTACTGTTCTTTTTATTTACGATTGGCGACTTGCGCTGATGATTTTGGGCCCGATGCCGATCGTACTTTTCCTGAATATCCGTTTTCGCCGCCGTGTCGGTAAAATTTATCATACGCAGTGGGAAAAATCCTCGCAGGTTGAAACTTTTTTGCACGATATTTTTTCGGGTATTCGCGTGGTGAAATCTTTTGGTACGGAGGAACGCGAAAATAAGCGCTTTGATGCGCTTTCCTATGAAGAATGCGCGATCCGTATGAAAAACGAGCGTTTTTTTGCTATCTTTTCGCCTATTATTACCTTTTTAATGGGTATTGGTGAGATATTTTTGCTTTATTATACCGGCTACCATAATCTGAGCGGCGGTATGTCGCTCGGTACGATTTCGATGTTTTCTTCTTACGTTGCTCTGATTTACGGACCGCTTCAGTTCTTTGGTAGATTGCTTCGTTCCTTCAGCAATATGCTCAATTCGGCATCGAAGGTTTTTGAAATTCTTGATGAAAAGGTTGACGTTGCCGATACCCATGCGCCGGTTATGAAAAAGATTGAAGGCAATATTGAAATTCGCAACGTATCTTTTGATTACGACGAGCGTAATTCGGTGTTGAAGAATGTCAATCTTACCGTAAAACCGGGCGAAATGATCGGTATTGTGGGTAGATCGGGTGTCGGTAAATCAACGCTGATTAATCTTGTGATGCGTATGTACGACGTTGACGAGGGCGAAATTCTCATTGACGGCGTGAACGTCAAGGAATATTCGCAGGAATCGTTGCGTTCGCAGATCGGCGCGGTTTTGCAGGAAACGTTTTTGTTCTCGGGCTCAATTTACGACAACATTGCGTACGCAAAGCCCAACGCCACTAAGGAAGAGGTCATTGCCGCCGCAAAGGTGGCAGGCGCGCACCGTTTTATTATAAAGCTTCCCGACGGTTACAATACCAAGGTGGGTGAGCGCGGTTATACCCTTTCGGGCGGTGAACGTCAGCGTGTAACGATTGCCCGCGCGCTGCTACATGATCCGCGCATTCTGATTCTTGATGAAGCAACGAGTGCGCTTGATACCGAAACCGAAAAGCAAATTCAGGATTCTTTGCAGATTCTGATGAAGGACCGCACGACGCTTGCCATTGCGCACCGTCTGTCTACGCTTCGTAACGCGACCCGCCTTGTCGTGCTTTCAGAGGGGACGATCGCCGAGGAGGGCACACACGAGGAGCTGATGGTGAAAAAGGGGCTTTATTATGAACTTGTCATGGCGCAACGCCAGATGTTTACCACGAAAAAAACTACGAACGATGCCGTTTAAAACGGTATCGTTCGTCCTCTGTTTGTATATAGTAAAAAAGAATCATAATTATAAAGGAAGTTATTGACAAAGGGCAACAACTGTGATATACTATGAACGGTTGTTGATAAGTCAACATTCGAAGAGGTATTTGTTATGCTGATTGACCGCTACGCTTTGTTCCGTGTTTACGTTGAAAATCTCTCCAAAAATTTAGCAAAATATGAAAATGATAAGATGTCGGGGCTTGGTATGCGCGGCATTCACGCGCTTTCACTCTTTCATCTTGGAAAAAACGCGGACGGTATGACGGCGGCGGAGCTTTCGACCTCCTGCGCCGTTGATAAGGCACTGATTTCGCGTGTGACGGCAGAGCTTTTTGAGATGGGACATATTGCCTATAAAAATCCCGATAAAACAAAATACCGTGCTAAGCTCATTTTAACGCCGAGCGGAAGAGCCTGTCTTCGACAGGTGACCTTCTGGGTGTGCGATGCGATCCGTGATCTTAAAAACGAGATTACGATCGAGGAGCTGAATGCGTTTTTTAAGGTGATCGGAATTTTAAACGGATTTCTGGCGGGCGATTCCATCAGTAACGGTGTCAGCACTCAGTAACGGCATGAAAGGAATTTTATGATTGATGAAACTTTGCGGTCTTGATTTTTACCGTATGATACTGTCAGGTTCGGCACGTCTTGCTCAAAACGAAACGGCAGTGAATAATATGAACGTTTTTCCTGTTCCCGATGGCGATACGGGCAGTAATATGAAGCTGACGCTTTCGACTGTTTCCACGCTCGGAGAGTGTGAGGATACGCTTTCGTCGTATGCCGCTAAGATCGCCTCCCTTGTTTTGCGTGCGGCACGCGGCAATTCGGGGGCGATTCTGTCGCTTTTCTTTCGCGGCATGGCAAAGGCGTTTGATGGTGTCACCGAGGCGGATAGCTTGCTTTTGGCAAAGGCGTTTGATTTTGGTGTGAAGGAAGCTTACCGTGCGGTTGCCACGCCTGCCGAGGGGACGATTCTGACGGTGATGCGGCGTACTGCTGAGGCGGCACTCACCGTTGCCGACAGGTATTACGATGATCTTGCGGGTATGATGGCGTATCTTGTGACGGTTGCCGACAGTGAGCTTGCCAGAACGCCCGAAATTCTGCCCATTCTTCGCGAGGCGAAGGTGGTGGATGCGGGTGGATACGGCTTTTTGCTTGTGCTTGAGGGTATGCTTTTTTACCTTTCGGGCGAAGCAGTGGTTTTCAATACGCCGACGGCTGTGCAGGATTCTGCCGATTTTTCGGAATTTGACGAGGAAGATCTGACTTTTACCTACTGTACCGAGTGTATCGTTGAAAAGAATGAGGTGTGTCGCGGTGAGGGCTCTGCGGAGAATTTTCGTCGTGTTCTTCTTACGCTTGGCGACAGTCTTGTTTTTCTTGACGATGAGGCGCTTTTGAAGCTGCATATCCATACCGATCATCCGGGTAAGGTGCTGGAAGGTGCGCTTGCCTTCGGTGCGCTTATGACGGTCAAGGTTGAAAATATGCGCATTCAGCATTCCGAAAAGGCGGTTATGCAATCGAGAAAAGATGTGCCGACCGTGCCTTGCCGACCGTATTCCTTTGTTTCGGTTTGTATGGGCGAGGGGATTGCCGATACGTTCAGAGAGCTTGGCGTTGAGGGCGTGGTATACGGCGGACAGACGATGAATCCTTCGACTGAAGAACTGTTTTCTGCCATCGAGAAGACCGAAGGCGAAACGGTATATCTTTTTCCGAACAATAAAAATATTCTGCTCGTGGCAAATGAAGCGGCAACTCTGGCGAGCCGCCATGTAGTCGTTGTTCCTACGCGCAATATTGCAGAGGGTATTACGGCGCTCCTTGCTTTTGACGAGGGGCTTTCTGCCGAGGAAAATCTTGCTGTCATGGAAGAAAAAATACAGGGTGTCACTTGCATCAGCGTTACTTATGCGGTACGCGATTGTGATATTGGCGGAATTTCGATTCGCGCAGGACAGGCGATGGGACTTGTGAATGAAAGGATCGCTCTCGCCGCTGATACGGCAGAAGACTGTATCGAAGCGTTGATCTCATGTTTTACTGCCGCCGCATCGGTGACTGTTTTTTACGGTGAGGCAGTGGAAAAGACATCTTTGGAGCGTGTATATACGCTTTTGAACAGCCGTCTTGATGATGACTGTGATTTGGTTACGGTTAACGGCAAGCAAAGCGTTTACGACTATATCATTGCGATTGAATGAGAAAACCCTTGAAAGTCCGAAACAGGCTTTCAAGGGTTTTTTATATCTGATAATACCGTTTATTTTTGCGGTCAACGGCAAATTTTCCGAGTGTTTCAAGCGTATAGTACTCGGTAGCGGGCAGAAATAGTTCAGGATGGCGCTCGGCGATTCGTTTTTTATCGCCGGGAAGAACGTTGATCACAAAATGGGGAATTTCTTTTGGAATGCGTCCCTGCTCGTTTAAAAGAAAATCGAGCGTTACGGCGTCGATGAGAGCGCTTCTTCGTGAGTCAATACCGAGAGATTGGTCAAATTCGAGCAGCTTGACGTAGGCGTCGCGCTGTGAGAGGGTGGTTACGTCGGGCAGAAAATCGCTGAGCGCTTCGAGCATTTGAAAAGGCGACCGTTCGTCGCAAAGCACCCGCATCGCGCGTGTGAAGCGCTGAGAGTTGATATAGCGCTCGTGTACCGTTTCCATTTTTTTGAGGCGCGCGATCTCGGCAAAGGAAAGGGTATTGGAAGATAGCACCTCGTAGGGTGGCTCGCTATGAAAGCGGTAGCCGTATTCCCGCTGTTTTTCATACAAAGGCGAGCCCTTCAGAAGCTTCAGAAAACCGAGCTGAAGGTCGTGACAGTGAAAAGCGAGGGCATCGTAACTTTTGCCGATCGAACGATATGTGTCATTCGGAAGACCGACAATGAGGTCGGTATGAATATGCATATTGCCAAAGGCATAGAGCCGTTTGATTGCCGAAAGTACTTCGTCTGTCTTGTCGGGGCGGTTGATCGTTTTAAGAACTTCGGGATTGGTCGACTGCACGCCGATTTCAAGCTGAATTTTTCCTTGGGGCATTGTTTTGAGAATGGCAAAAGAGTTTTCATCGAGAAGCGAGGCGGCAATCTCAAAATGATATTGTTTACTGAAGCTCTCGTTTTGCAAAGCCTTCCAGACGGTGTTGGCGCGGCGGATATCGTAATTGAAGGTACGGTCGATGAATTTGATGATTCTGACGTTATCGAAGGCTTCAAATTTTGAAAGATCGTTGAGTGTTTTCGCAGAACTTTTGGCGCGGATTTTTTTGAACTCCTCCGCTCCCGACAGACAGTAGGCGCAACGGTAGGGACAGCCTCGCGAGGATTCGTAGTAGAGAATATTGCCCCGACGGCTCTCGTTTTCCTGATAAGGAATATCGGCATTTTCAAAATCCGTAAAGGGATGTCCCGACAGAATGCGGGGTGTGTTGCCCTTCTCGTATGCTTGTATCAAGGATACGATGCTTTCTTCACCTTCGCCCGTGAGGACGGTGTCGATAAAGGGATGAGCGGTTTTGATTTCTTCTGCCGTATACGAGACCTCGGGTCCGCCGAAGACGATTTTGGCGTTGGGCAGAAGCTTTTTTATATTTTCAGCAAGGGCAAGATGCGCTTGGATATTCCAAAGATATGAGGAAAAACCGTAAACGTCGGCGTTTTCTTGGACAAGTGTGGCAAGAACGTCGAAGCGGCGCTCTTTTTCGGTGCGCTCCAAGAGCGTGACGTCGGTATAGCCCGCTTGATTGAGAGAGGTTTTTAGCAGCCGAATGGCAAGATTGGTATGACTGCGCGAAGCATTAAGGGAAAAGAGGGTGATTTTCATATTTGAAAATTACCCCTTCTCCGCCACGGAAGAAGGGGTATCTCCTGTTTGATCAGTTAGAAATGATTTCTTCTGCGCGCTCAAGGGCAACGTCAACTTTAGTAACGTCTTTACCGCCTGCCATTGCGCTATCGGGACGGCCGCCTCCGCCACCGCCGCAAACGGTTGCGACTTCTTTAACGAGCTTGCCTGCCATCACACCCTTCGCAACGGCATTTTTACCGCAGGAAGCGATGAAATTGAGCTTGTCGCCGTTGACAATCGCGATTACGGCAATCGAATCGGCATCGCTTGCGCGGAGATTGTCGAGTACCGAGCGAACGGCATCTACCGAAACGCCCTCAACCTTTGCCGCAAGGAAGTTGTATGCGCCGATTGTCTTTTTAGCGGAAAAGAGGGTGGCAAGTTTTGCTTCTGCCATCATACCTTCAAGACGCGCGATCTCAGCGTGTGCGTCCTTCAATTCGGCAACAAGCTGGGTTGCGCGTTTTACGAGTTCGTCGTGAGAGGGAATTTTCATGGCTGCTGCCGCGGCAGTGAAGGTGGCGCGGTCGGCATCCATTGCTTTCAGTACGTTAAGTCCGGTGATACCTTCCACACGGCGAACGCCTGCGGCAACCGAGGATTCCGACGTGATGCGGAAAAGTCCTGCCTTGGCGGTGTTATCAAGATGCGTACCGCCGCAAAGCTCGCAGGAGTCGTCGCCCATTTTGACAACGCGGACAAGCTTGCCGTATTTTTCACCGAAAAGCGCCATTGCGCCGAAGGTTTTTGCCGTTTCGGGATCGGTTTCGATTGTTTTAACGATAGATCCCTTGAGGATATATTCGTTAACGAGAGCTTCTACTTTTGCGAGTTCTTCTTTCGTCAGAGCGGCGAAGTGTTTGAAGTCAAAGCGAACGCGGTCGGCATCGACGTACGAGCCTGCCTGCTCAACGTGATTGCCGAGTACTTTGCGAAGCGCCGCTTGCAAAAGATGCGCTACCGAGTGGTTGCGCTTAATGGCATCGCGGCGAGCGGTATCAATCGCGGCGTGAGCCGTATCGCCTACCGAAACGGGTGAGTCGCCCTGCGCCATCAGATGAATGTAAACGCCGTCTGCTTTTTTGGTGTCAAGGACGGTAAATGCTATGCCGTTTACCGTGATCGTGCCGGTGTCGCCAACCTGACCGCCGCCTTCGCCGTAGAAGGGAGTTTTGTCAAGAATGAGCGAAAATTCGCCTTCGGTGACGGTATCGACGAGCATATCATCAGAGATGATACCGATGATCTTGGTATCGGCTTCACTTTCGGTATAGCCGACAAATTCGGTTTTGACAAAGTCAGAAAGAAGATTTTTCGAGGCGTCGCTCCAGCCGCTGATATTGGCTCTTGCTTCTCTTGCGCGTTTCTTCTGCTCCTGCATCAAACCGGTAAAGCCTTCTTCGTCGATTGCAAGCTTCGATTCTTCTGCGATTTCGCGTGTTAAGTCGATGGGGAAGCCGTAGGTGTCGTACAGGCGGAAGGCATCCTCTCCAGAAATTACGCTCTTGCCTTCGGCAAGTGCTTTTTCAATAATCGTGCCGAGCATTGCCGAGCCGTCGTCGATGGTTTTCGAGAAGCGTTCTTCTTCGATGCGGATGACCTTTTGGATATAAGTGAGCTTTTCGGTGAGCTCGGGGTATTCGGAATAGTTTTCACGCGCTACGACTGCGGCGATGTCGGCAAGGAAAAGCTCCTTGATGCCAAGCATTCTGCCGTGACGTGCGGCGCGGCGGAGAAGGCGGCGAAGTACGTAGCCGCGACCTTCGTTGGAGGGAACGACACCGTCGCACACCATAAATACCGAGCCGCGAATGTGGTCGGTGATCACGCGAAGCGAAATATCGCTCTTGGGGTTCTCGCCGTAGGTGACGCCGGCTTTTTCGATGATCGCTTTCATGATGTTCTGAACGGTATCTACCTCAAAGAGATTGTTTACGCCCTGCATAATGCAGGCAAGACGTTCAAGTCCCATACCCGTGTCGATGTTGGGTTTGGCAAGACGGGTGTAGTTTCCGTTGCCGTCGTTATCAAATTGCGTGAATACGAGATTCCAGAATTCCATATAGCGATCGCAGTCGCAGCCGGGCTTACAGTCGGGCGCGCCGCAACCGAATTCTTCGCCGCGATCGAAATGGATCTCGGAGCAAGGACCGCAAGGACCTGAGCCGTGTTCCCAGAAGTTATCTTTCTTGCCAAGACGGACAAGACGGCTTTCGGGTACGCCGACTTCCTGATTCCAGATGTTGAAGGCTTCGTCGTCTTCCTCGTAAACGGTTATCCAAAGCTTGTCCTCGGGCATTTCGATAGTTTTGGTGCAGAATTCCCACGCCCAATGGATCGCTTCTTTCTTGAAATAGTCGCCAAACGAGAAATTACCGAGCATTTCAAAGAATGTGCCGTGACGGGCAGTGATGCCGACACGGTCGATGTCGGGGGTTCGGATGCACTTCTGGCAGGTTGCCATACGGTGACGAGGCGGTTCTTCTTCGCCTGTGAAGTATTTTTTGAGAGGAGTCATGCCCGCATTGATGAGCAAAATTGATTTGTCGCCCATTGGAACGAGTGGGAAGCTCTTGTGACGCAGACAGCCCTTCGATTCAAAGAAGGTCAGAAACTGCTCGCGCAATTCGTTAACAGAGGTCCATTTCATTGTGTTTACCTACTTTATTTCGTAATTTATTTCCTTGGAAATTTTAGCCGTGTGTGATTGTACCGCTTTCTTCAAGGTCGATTGGATCGCCTTCGATGAAATCGGGCTTGAAAATGGCGGATAAAAGGTCTTTACAGCGCGCGGCAACCTCGCGCAGATCGCGTATAGACTGTCCGCGGTAAGTACGGATGGATGCCGATACGCCAAAGGCTTCGATACCGTAGCTTTCGGCAAGATAGAGGGCGCGGTAGAGGTGATATTCCTGCGTAACGACTACCGCTTTTTTTACGCCGAAGACAGTGGCGGCGCGCGCCATCGTTTCATAAGTCGAAAATCCTGCGTGATCAAGGAAAATGTCTTCAAGCGGTACGCCAAATTCTTCGTTAGCGACACGCATCATTGCGCCGACCTCGTCGTAATTTTCCTGTCCGTGATCGCCTGAAAAGAGAATGGTATCGCTTATCCCTTTGTGATAAAGGTCACAGGCGGTTTTAATGCGGTCATAGAGCATATCGGAGGGTGTTCCGTCGGGCTTGACACCGCAACCGAGCACGAGAATGCAGTCAACCTCGCCGATTTTATCAAATTGGGTTTCATTCAGGATATTGTTATTGACCGAGCGTTTGATGCCGGTATTGACGATGAGTACGAGAATACCCGCCTCAAGCACCAGTGCCGCGAGAACGAGTGAGAAAAATCCGAGCAGTAATCTATGCTTTTTTAAAAAGCCGCGAAGACGGAAATTTTTAGTTTTTTCTTTTTTATGGATAATTTTAGGTATTTTCATCACTTACTATATAGCCGCCGCCAAAGTCGGAAAGCGGTTCGTCAGAAAGAGAAAGGATATCAGCGCCGTGTTTATGGGCAAAGTCGCGGATTTTTTTGTAGTCGGGATGCGCTTCTACTTTCCCGAAAAAAACGGTGAGGGTATCCTTTAGCATGAGGGAAGCGCCGCCGATAAAGCCGGTATTATAAGGCTTGAGGATGATATGTCCCGATGAGATGAGAAGTGTGTCAATCCCTTCAGCGATCAGCGCTTTGCAGAGCGAGGGGTCGGCTGTAACGACACCTTTGCCGATTTTACAGGCGGCGCAATGTGTATAGCCTTGTTTTACAGTGACAACCTTGCCGTACTGTTCGGTGAGTGTTTTTGATGCTGTTTTGCCACAAAAGAGGGTATTGCCTGTTTTCAAGGCGTTGAGCTTCACGTCCTCGGGATAGGTTTTTCCGAGCGTATCGTCGGAAAATTCAAAAAAAGAACGGTAATCCGACAAAATCGCTTCGTTTTTGTCAAAATATGAGCGTGAGATGACAAGTTTGCCGGAGGGTAATTCTGCCATCAGCATATCGGGATGACAGTTTACGGGTGCGGGTAGGGAATCGTCGGGGGGCAGGCGAAGGATTCGGTAGCCGAGCGAGGAAAGCGTGTCCTCCATCGGTTTCGGAATATCGCCGCAAAACAAAACAGGGCGGATAAAACATCCGCCCTTCACAGTTTTGGTATGGTACATATACTTTCGTGCAAAAGTCGGTTTCGCAGTCTTCGAGCTTCGGCGGACCTTGTCCAAAAACGCAGGAAAACGTCTTTTGTTAAAAGCTTGCCTTACGCGCGCTCTACTTTGCCCGAACGCAGACAACGCGAGCAAACGTAAGCGGTTCTGTGAGTGCCGCCCGATACGATCTTTACACGTCTGATGTTGGGCTTCCAAGTTCTGTTGGTCTTGCGGTTCGAGTGAGATACCGCCAGTCCGTATACGACTTTCTTTTCGCAGATTTCGCATTTTGCCATAATTTGCGCACCTCCAATTTATATATCAACTTTAATTATTTCTAAACAGCACTGTCGATTATAGCATAAGATAAAAGAAAAATCAAGAGTATTTTTAAAAAAATTTGTGATTTTTCATATTTTTTATCAGATGAATTTGTGAAAAACGCCCTGTTGACGTTTTTTTCAGGAATTTAATTCTTCGTCAAGCTCGTCGAGCTTATGACGGCTTTTTTTCGCTTCTTCCTTAGCTGCCGCTTCACGAAGTTCTTTCTCTTTTGCTTTTTTGCCGATGATGAATCGGTTTTCCTCTCCGTTCATCATGCGGCGGATATTCGTTCTGTGCATGACGACGACAAAGAGCGCCAAAAATACGCCGACGAAGATCATGGGCAGGGTTGCCGTATGGTTCAGGGTGTTATAAAGCGGATCAATGGAGGTAACGGCACCGTCAAGCGTGGGGATTTCGGTGTAAAGACCGTGCCTGATAAAGTAGCGGGGCAGAAGATCGGCATGCATCCAATTGTAAATACGGCTATGGATCAAAGGATAGAGAATAAGCGACATAATACTGCCAAGCGAGAGATATTTCGTCGAAAGCACGATGAGAATGAAGAACGTGATGAGTATAAGAAATACGATGGGATCGAGAATGAAGCACATTGTAGCGGCGGCGGCAACGCCTTTGCCTCCCTTGAATTTGTAGAAGCAGGGAAAGCAGTGACCGAGTATGCAGGCAAGTCCTGCAAGGGTTGCGGTGTTTGCGCCGAAAAGGAGCATACCGCAGAACACGCCGATAAAGGTTTTACTGAAGTCGCCGAGTAAGGTCAGAACTCCCGCCTTTGTGCCGAAGGTGCGGCGCATATTGGTAAAGCCCGCGTTACCGCTTCCGTAGTTGCGGATATCGTCGTGATAGACGTATTTCGACAAAACGAGTGCGAAATTGACCGAGCCGAACAGATAGGAAAAGAGTACCCAAGCTGCGCATAAAAGGTAGAAAAGCATTCCGTTTTCCGTCATAACGTCGCGCAGAAGTCCGTTCAGCTTCAGATATTCATATCGGTAAAGGAAATTTGCAAATGCCATTAGTCTTCTTCTCCTCTCATACGGACGACGATCTTGATGGGTGTCCCTTCAAAGCCGTACGCTTCGCGGATCTGATTTTCGATATAGCGTTGATAGGAGTAGTGGAAAAGTCTTACATCGTTGCAGAAGCAGACGAACGTGGGCGGCTTTGTGCCTGATTGCGTCATATAGTAGATTTTCAGACGGCGGCCCTTGTCGCTCGGCGGCTGTACGCGCGCTACGGCATCGGCAAGCAGGTCGTTGAGCTGTCCTGTGGTGATGCGTTTTGCGTTTTCGGCAGCGCCTTTCAGGATAAGGTCAAAGAGCTTGTTAATACGCTGTCCCGTTTTTGCCGAAACAAAAAGGATGGGCGCGTATGTCATATAGGCGAGGGCAACGCGGATCTTGTCGGTAAATTCCTTCGTGGTGGTGTTGTCTTTTTCGATGAGATCCCATTTGTTGACGACGATAACGGTCGCCTTGCCCGATTCGTGCGCAAGCCCTGCGATCTTTTCATCCTGCTCGGTGATGCCTTCGGAGGCGTCGATCATAAGAACGCAGACGTCGGCGCGCTCTACTGCCATTTTGGCACGGAGTACGCTGTATTTTTCGATTTGGTCTTCCACGCGGCTTTTGCGGCGTATGCCTGCCGTGTCGATGAATTTGAATTTTCCGTATTCGTTGTCAACTTCGGTGTCGATTGCATCGCGCGTCGTACCTGCAATATTCGATACGATGAGACGGTCTTCACCGAGAATTTTATTGATGATCGAGCTTTTGCCTGCGTTAGGCTTACCGATCACGGCAACCTTAAGGCGCTCGTCGTCCTCTTTTTCATCCCAAGCATCATCGGGCAGATGCGCGTAAACGGCGTCCAGCAAGTCTCCCGTACCGTTACCGTGTGTTGCCGAGATGGCGATGGGGTCGTCCACGAAGCCGAGCTCGTAAAATTCGTAAAATTCCGGAGGCGGCATACCGATTCTGTCGATTTTGTTGACGCCGCAAATGACAGGCTTGCCTGCGCGCAAGAGCATATTGGCAATATCGCGGTCATCTGCCGTTACGCCTGCGTTGATGTCGCAGAGGAAGATGATCACGTCTGCCGTTTCAATGGCGATCTCTGCCTGCATACGCATGTGCTTTAAGATAATATCGTCGGTTTTCGGTTCGATACCGCCGGTATCGATCATCATACATTTTTTAGAGCGCCATTCTACCTCAAAGTAGATGCGGTCGCGCGTAACGCCGGGGGTATCCTCGACGATCGAGATACGCTCGCCTGCGAGCTTATTGAACAGCGTGCTTTTGCCGACATTGGGTCTTCCGACAATTGCGATAATCGGTTGTGCCATCGTATTCTCCTTTCAGATTGCGGATTATGAAAGCAGGGTTTCTATAAAGCCGTCACCCGTAGAGGGGGACAGGCGGATGGGTATATTTAAAGCGGTCTTGACGGTATCGAGCGTTACGTCGTCGAGAAAGCGATCTTGCTCGTCGCGGAGCATGACCGAGGGTAAAACAAGAAAGTCGCCGAGGGGCTTGTCCTTCAGCTGTCGGATTATATCGCCGCCCGTAACGAGTCCGGCTACCGTTATGGTGTGACCGTAAAAGTCGTTTTGGATTTCGTGGACGTGACAGATGAAGTTTTTGTTTTTTTGCGCGATCGCTTCGGTCAGGGAGCTGATGAAAGGATACGCCGCCTTTCCCGTTGCGATTGAACATTCGATTTTTCTTGTGAGGTCGTAATCCTCCGCGATATAAGGTAGGGTATCTTCAAATTCAGCGCGCATTGAGGTGATCATGCCGACACCGTTTTCAAGCTGGGGATAGCCCTCGTAATAATCCTCGTCGGGCAGAGGGCACTCAGCGGTGAGATACCATTCGTCCGAGGGAAAAACAAGGCGCGTACCGTGTTTTTGGAGCATTCTTTCGCCAAAAGCATTCAGAATATCCAGCACCTCGTTTGCATCTTCTTTGTTGAAGGGAACAAGTGGAAAGAGTCCCTCGCGGTGAGCCGTAATGCCTGCGGGAACGACGGCGACCGATTGCAGTGCGGGCAGGTAGTCCGTGAGATCGGTAAGCGTTTTTTCAAGCTCCGCTTTGTCGTTTACGTCTTTGCAAAGAACGATCTGCGCGTTGATGGCGATGTCGGCTTCCTTCAGCCTTTTCAGATAGCGGAGTACGTCGCCTGCGTGTTTGTTCTTCATCATCATACAGCGTAGCTCGGGATTTGTGGTATGCACGGAAATATTGATGGGCGAAAGGCGCATCTTGATGATGCGGTCAATATCCTCGTCCTTCAAATTGGTGAGCGTGACGTAATTGCCGAGCAAAAAGGAAAGACGTGAGTCGTCGTCCTTGAAATAGACGGTGTCGCGCATACCGTGTGGATTTTGGTCGATGAAGCAGAAGATACACTTGTTGCGGCAGGTATGCTTTTTATCCATCAGGTAGGTTTCAAATTCAAGACCGAGGTCGTCGTATTCTTCCTTATCCACCGTGAAGGTGAGAAGTTCAGGACCGCGGTGAATGAGAAGTGAAAGGTGCTTTTCGGTAATATAGTAGCGGTAGTCCAGCACGTCCCTTACGTCATTTTGATTAACGCTGATGAGAATATCACCTTTCTTGATGCCGCATTTATTGGCAAGAGAGCCTTTTGTGACCTCAAAAACCGTTACCATACTGAAAATCCTTTCCTTAATATTAGTACGTTACCTTTTATTATACAATAAAGTGTAGCGTTTGTCAATTCTTTCAATTCAAAAACGCGCGAAAAAAGGAGTTGTCACGCAAACAATGCGAAACAACTCCATCTTTCAATCGCAAGTAAAATTACTTTGCTTCGGGGGCAACGATAACGTCACCGTTCAGTGTGCCGCACTTGGGGCATACTCTGCCGTGCAACTTGAATTCACCGCACGCGCACTTTTCAAGAGTGGGCGCTTCGAGCTTAGAATTGTTGGAACGTCTCTTATCTCTTCTTGCGCTGGAAACCTTTTTCTTCGGTACTGCCATTGTTAAAACACCTCCTACGAATAATCCCGATAATACTACCGTTCTTTATTATACTTATTTTTTTTCAATTGTCAAGAAGTTTTGCAAGAATTGCGAGTCTTGGGTCAATTTCTTTCTTGTCGGCACATCCACAATTGCCTTCATTCAGATCTTGCCCGCATCGGGGACAAAGTCCTTTACAGTCCTCTTTACAAAGATATACGAAATCGAGGTTGATGAGTAACTCCTCAAGGAGCGGCGTGTCGAGATCAAGCTCGCCGTGTGTGATGATGAGATACTCGTCGTCATCGTTTTCAAGCCGGGTTGCCAAGGGTCTTTCAAAGGTACTTTCAAATACGCCCGAAATTTCCTTCATGCAACGCGCGCAATGTGTCACGTAAGGGACGGTGGCTTTCGCAGTCAGTGTCATATAGCCTGCCTGATTCTTTATCGCGCCTACCACACGCACCTCATCGGGAAACGAAATGTCGTTAAAGCCTGTGGGAGCGGGGAGGGTATAATCAAATTCGATACTGTCTACGAGTCCTGACAGCACTTCTCTGACGTCGATAAACAATCCATCACCTCAGTAAACTTTGTTTTTTGCAAAATATCACAAAGATTATTATACAGATTATGTGGGGGTTTGTCAAGCCTTTTTGCTCGATTTTGTTGAATAATTTTGAAAAAAGACAGCTTTTTCAAGAGTCTTCGTCCGATAGGGATTTTTTCAAGAGCGCAAGTATCTTTTTTTCCTCGCGTGATACCTTGACCTGTGAGAGAGACAGGATGCGCCCTACGTCGCTTTGCGAAAGATCGCGTTGATAGCGAAGATAAACGATTTTTTGCTGTAAGGGGGTGAGCTGTCTGATGGCACTTTTCAGAGCAATGCTCTCGCAGAGGGCGTCGGAGGGATCGGCTTCAGCGGTAAGATAATAATCGGCGGGGGCGTGCTCGTCGTCGGCGGATACGTTCAGTGAAGTGACGGGACCGGTTGCCGCAAGCGCTTCAGCGGCTTCCTCCACCGTGATCTCACAGGTGTTTGCCAACATCGAGAGGGGAGGCTCGGTAAGCCCTTTTGCGATCAGTTCTTCACGTGCCCTTGCCAGCTGTACGGCACGGCTTTTGAGCTTACGAGATACTTTCAGAGCGCCGTCGTCGCGTAAAAATCGTTTGATTTCACCGATGATGAGGGGGACGGCGTAGGTCGAAAAGGCACATCCGTAATCGAAGGAAAAGGCGCGCGCGGCACGCAAAAGTCCGATTGCTCCGATCTGTATGAGGTCGTCGTATTCAACGCCCCGTCCGAGAAAACGTTGAGCGACGTGGCGGACGAGTCCCATATTGTCTTCGACAAGCTCACTCAGCGCCGCCGTGTCACCGTTTTGTAGTCGTTTTAATAAAACGAGGTTGTCCTGCATTGTCAGTCTTGAAAGCGAAAGCTTATGTAGAGCGTCGTGCCTTCATTCGGCGCGGTTTTTACACGGAAGGTATCGCTCATTGCCTGCATAATGGGAAAGCCCATACCGCCGCGCTCGCCGCTTTCGTCGGTAGTATAGAGTGGCTCAAGGCATTTTTCAAGGTCGCGGATTCCGCAGCCTTTATCCTGAATTTTCAGACGAAGACTGCGGTCATCGTAGAGTGTAGCGGCGATTACGATCTTGCCGCCCTGATTTTTATAGGCGTGTACCACAGCGTTGGTGACCGCCTCCGAAATCACCACGCGAAGATCGGAAATTTCTTCGAGCGTGGGATCAAGCGAGGCGGCAAAGACCGATACTGCCATACGTGCAAAGGCTTCGTTTTGCGAGGTGGCTTCAAATTCAAGCTTCATACGGTTGAGAATTTTTTTCTTCATTTCATGTATCCTTTCTTGTGTGCCGTTTTTCAATGGGCAGAGTCTTGTCCATTGCGGCAAGAGCAAGTATTTTTTCAATTTGTCTTGTGGGCTGTACGAGTATCATTTTGCCACCGAGTTCCTTCATACGGGTATATCTGCCGAGAATCAGTCCGAGTCCCGAGGAGTCCATAAACGATACCTCGGATAAAACGAGATAGAGGGTGCGCGGGCGATGGTAAAAAAGCAGAGTATCAATTTCTTCGCGCAGTCCTTTGGCGGAGTGATGGTCGATCTCGCCGAGGACCGTCAGGGTGAGGGTAGAGCCGTCCACTTCTTTTTTTAAGTTTTCTTTCGTCATATAGGATGTCCTTTCCCGCGCAAAAAAAGCGCGATATTCTTTTTTCAAAGAATATCACGCTTGGTATGGATATTTTGTCACAATCTGCGCTTATTTGATTTTTTCGATTGCCTCAAGGATTTTCGCAAGAGTTTCGCGGTAAGCGGCGAGCTTGGTTCTTTCGCCTTCGACGACGGCGGCGGGCGCTTTTGCCACGAAGCCTTCGTTGGAAAGCTTCTTTTCAAGGCGTTCGATTTCACATTCGGTCTTTTCTTTTTCCGCAGTAAGACGGGCAAGTTCTTTTTCGTAATCAATCATATCGGCAAGGGGAATATAAATCGTCGCCTTTTCGGTAACGATCTGTACCGCATCGTCGCCTTCGTAGCCCGACGTATAATCGCAGGCGGAGGCATAAGCGAGTTTTTGGAAATGCGACGATACCGAAGAATTGAAGATGTCCTCTGCATCGGTGACAAAATAGAGCTTGGCTTTTTTGGAGGGCGGAACGTTCATTTCGTTACGTCTGACACGGATAGCACAGATGGCGGTGATGACTGTTTCCATCTTCTTTTCGTCTTCGGCAAAGGAAAGCGCATCGGTATAAGCGGGGTAGTCGGCGATCATAATGCTTTCACCCTCGTGAGGCAAGGTCTGCCATATTTCCTCGGTGATAAAAGGCATGAAGGGATGGAGCATTCTGAGAGCATTTGAGAGGGTGTAAACGAGTACCCTCTGGCAGTTTTCGTTTGCCTTTGAGCCTTTGTCGCTGAGTCGGGGTTTGGCGATTTCGATATACCAGTCGCAGAAGATGTCCCAGATGAAGTCGTAGATTTTCGAGAGGGCAACACCAAGCTCGTATTTGTCGAGATTGACGGTAACTTCTTTAGCAAGTGTGTTGAGCTTTGACAGAAGCCATTTATCCTCGAGGGCAAGCTCGGATACGGGAGGAAGCACGCCGTCTTCGATCGTGAGATTCATCAGAACGAAACGGGAGGCATTCCAGATCTTGTTGTTGAAGTTTCTTGCCGATTCGATCTTTTCGTCCGAAAAACGCATATCGTTACCGGGGGCAATACCGGTGGCAAGCGCGAAGCGGAGGGCATCCGCGCCGTATTTTTCGATGATTTCCAGAGGATCAATGCCGTTTCCAAGCGACTTGGACATTTTTCTGCCTTGTGCGTCGCGGACAAGACCGTGGATAAATACCTTTGAGAAGGGCTTTTCACCAATATGCTCAAGACCTGAAAAGATCATTCTTGATACCCAGAAGGTGATGATGTCGTAGCCGGTAACAAGTACGTTTGTGGGATAGTATTTTTTGAGTTCTTCGGTGCTTCCTGGCCAACCGAGCGTTGAGAAGGGCCACAGCGCCGAGGAAAACCATGTGTCAAGCACGTCCTCATCCTGTCGGACGGGAGCGGAGCATTTCGGGCATACGGTAAGATCTTCCTTTGATACTGTCATTTCGCCGCAGGCATCGCAGTAGAAAGCGGGAATACGGTGTCCCCACCAAAGCTGACGGGATATGCACCAGTCGAGGATATTGTTCATCCAATTGAAGTAGTTTTTGGAAAAACGTTCGGGAACGAAGGAAATCGAGCCGTCTTCAACTGCCCTGATGGCGGGCTCTGCGAGGGGTTTCATTTTGACGAACCACTGATCGGAGGTCAGGGGTTCAACCGTCGTGCCGCAACGGTAGCAAACGCCGACGTTGTGGGCGTGAGGCTCAACCGATACAAGATAGCCTTCGGCTTCGAGGTCACAAACGAGCGCTTTGCGGCAGGCATAACGCTCCATACCCTCGTATTTGCCTGCGTAAGCGTTCATCGTGGCATCGTCGTTCATAACCTTGATTTGTTCAAGATTATGGCGCTGACCTACGAGGAAGTCGTTGGGGTCGTGTGCAGGAGTGATC
>CAZMAF010000012.1:0-34133 GCA_964564225.1 uncultured Lachnospiraceae bacterium | reverse complement strand
AACCAGCGGCCTCTACCACCCCAAGGTAGCGCGCTACCAACTGCGCCACACCCAGTTATTATTGCTCTCAATCAAGCCTTGTTATTGTATCATATCAAACGATATTTGTCAATATGTTTTTGAAAAATATTTTATTTTTTTTCATATTTTATGGAAATCACAGGCGCGGGTGGAGTGCGGGAGCTATGGAACGTAAAGTAAGGCAAGAGATATGAGAGAGGAAAGACGATGAGGGTTTATCGGGTGAGTCGGGAATAGGTGAGTCGGGAAAGTGCGATTGCAAGTATAGTTTTAACGGTATCGGGGATGAGAAAGGGAAGGACGGTAACCAAGAGTGCTTCGGTTAAGGAGCTTTCGGTTGTAAGCACAAAGAAGGCGCAGCCGATGAGATAGAGCGTTAAGTGAGCGACTGCGGCGGCAATGGCTGTGATAAGAATACTATTGGATTGTTTTCTGATCAGTGCAGAGATTGTGACGAATGGAAGATATCCTATGAGAAAGCCGCCGCTTGGGGCGGCGAATGCTCCTATACCTCCTGTAAAGTATGAAAAGACGGGGAGTCCGATAGCGCCGAGCGCAAGATAGAGAGCAGTGGCGGTGATTGCTTCTGCCGGTTTTACGGTCAGGGCGAGGAAGAGAAGGAACGCCGTTGCCGCCGTTATGCCGATGCTTCCGATTGGGATGACAAAGGGGCAAATGATGGCAAGCATTGCGGCAAAAAGCGCTGAGCTTGCAAGAAAAGCCGCGCGGTTTCGTTTTTTCATTGGTACGACCTCCTTCTTTTATTTTCTTTATGATATCACGAAATCGTTAAGAAATCAAGGTTAAAGCGGGGAAAAGTGGGGCAGACTATGGGGAGTAAACGAAAAGGGAGGAACTATGACCAATCGTTTTTTATATTTTCTGACTGCCTGTTTCAGTTTTTCGCTTGGATTTTTTCTGTATCTTGCCATTGAGACGTTATACAAGCGAAATTTTACAAACTCGAATACACACTTTTCGATGGGGCTACTTGCAGGCTTTGCCTTCGTATTTCTTCTTTTTCTTGACAAAACGGCTTTGAATTTCTTTCATAAGGCAATTTGGGGTGCTGTGTTTATCACTGTTCTTGAGCTTATTTTCGGTATCTATCTGAATCTTTATAAAGGTCTTGGCATCTGGGATTACAGCTCGATACCCTTTCATTTTCTCGGGCAGATTTGTCCTTTATTTTCACTTCTTTGGTTCGTTTTTTCTTGTCTTGTGCTTTGGATCAACCGATTTTTGCTTTTGGAAATACGTTTTCTTTGCCGTATGCATTAAACATCGGGAGGTGGGCTATTGGAAAAGAGGTTGGATATGACGGCATTTCGCCACTGCGCCTCACGTATCTTTTTGAGTTTTCCTGCGGCGCTTTTCTTTTTTTTCCTTGCCGTTCTCATTACGGTTTTTCGTATGGAAGTTGCGGGCGTATTGCTGTTTGTGATACTGCTTTCTTTTCTTTTCGTTTGCTGTGACGATATTAACGTAACGACGTTTCCGTTTTTACTTCTTTGCACTTTTTCCCTGAAGTGTTATGACAGCTTTGATACCTTTATTGTCTATCTGCCGCTTGGCGTAATTCCGATTCTGGCGTTCGTTTTCCATATGGTGCGGAACAAGCGTCGGTTTTGTATTGGAAAAAGCTTTTGGGGCATTGTTGCTGTTGCGATTGCGGTAACCGCAGGCGGTGCGTTTTCTATTACCTTAGAGGAGTATTTTTCTTTTTCCTCGCTATTTTACATAGCGGGGCTCGGTGTTGGCATGATCTTAGCGTATCTTGTGATGAAACGCGCGTTTGTTGCATCTGACAGCTATGCGATCGTAGAGCGTTTGTTTGCCGTTTTTTATATGGCGGGCTGTTTTGGCGTTGTGATGTTCTTTTCGCATATTGCGCTTGAATTCCGGCAGATCCGGGAAAGCGGATTTTATATACAGTGGTCGAATAATCTTTCGACAATGATGATGTTTTTTATGCCCGCGCCCTTTTATTTTGCTCTGACGCGCCATCGGGCGCATTATTGGGCGGGGATTCTTTTTTATCTGACGATTGCGCTGACAGGATCGCGGGGCGGTTTTCTGATGGGCGGCGCAGAGCTGCTCCTCTGTCTTTTGGCACTCTCTTTTCGGGACAAATTACTTCGCCGTGCTTCTCTTTTGACGGTTATATTCGCTGCTTTTTTATTTTCGTTTTTTTACGGTACGATCATAGACTATTTTAAAATCTCTCAGGATGCGGGTTTGATTTCAGGCGAGGAAGCACGCGCGCATCTCATTCCCGCGGCAATCAGAGATTTTCTTGCCTGTCCTGTCTTCGGTCGGGGTATCGGGTATCGGGGCAATCAGAATATTTATCTTCCCGTGAAGGGAGCAGCGAATTGGTATCACATGATGATTCCGCAGATCATCGGCTCTTTTGGTACGGTAGGTATTCTTGCATATGGGTATCAGTTTTACGGGCGTATGCGGTTGATCGTAACGAAGCGCACTTGGTGCAAGATCGTGCTTGGGCTGTCTTATAGCGGCATTTTTTTGATGTCGCAGGTCAATCCCGGCGAGTTTTGCCCGATTCCCTACGAGCTTCTGACGGTTTTGCTTTTTGTTTTTCTGGAGCTTCCCGACGAGGAGCTTACGGGAGTGAAAAAAGGGGCGTTCGTGGTACTGTCGGTGCGTAAGACGTGAGCGGGTATCGGTAAATGTTATGACGTTGAAACGGAAAATCACCGTAATGCCGACGAAGACGGCGCTACGGTGATTTTGTTTATTCTTCAATAAAATGAAAGCTTCCCGAAAGGATGATAACGGTATTTTCAGTGACGTTCAGGATGCCGCCGTCGGTTTCGGCGAGCTTATCTTCGTCTTCAAGCTCAATCTTGATTTTGCCTGCCCGGATGGCGGTGATGAAGGGGATATGCCCTGCCATAATGGCAAGGTCACCCTCCGTGCCGCGCAGGGAAACTGAGAGGACGTCGCCCTTGAAAATATCGCCGTCGGGAGAGGAAACGATGAGAGGATAGGTCTTCATTGCGCGAGCCTCTTGGCTTTTTCAACGGCTTCGTCGATTGTACCGACAAAGAGAAAGGCGGATTCAGGCAGATCGTCATGCTTGCCTTCAATAATTTCCTTGAATCCGCGGATGGTTTCTGCGAGCGGTACGTAGGTACCCGGGATACCCGTGAATTTTTCCGAAACGTCGAAGGGCTGAGAGAGGAAGCGCTGGATTTTTCTGGCTCTTTGTACAAGCAGTTTATCGGCATCGGAAAGCTCATCCATACCCATAATGGCGATGATGTCCATCAGCTCCTGATAGCGCTGTAAAACTCTTTGTACCTCGCGCGCGACGGTATAATGCTCCTCGCCGAGAATTTCAGCCGACAGAATGCGGCTTGTCGATTCAAGCGGATCGACGGCGGGGTAGATACCCTGCGATGCGATCGAACGTGAAAGCACGGTGGTAGCATCAAGGTGCGCGAAGGTGGTTGCGGGCGCGGGGTCGGTCAGGTCGTCAGCGGGGACGTAGACTGCCTGAATTGAAGTGATCGAGCCTTTTTGGGTCGAGGTGATGCGCTCCTGTAAAATACCCATTTCGGTTGCGAGCGTGGGCTGATAGCCGACGGCAGAGGGCATTCTGCCGAGCAGTGCGGATACCTCGCTGCCTGCCTGTGTAAAGCGAAAGATATTGTCGATGAAAAGAAGCACGTCCTGATGTTCTTCGTCGCGGAAGTATTCCGCCATGGTGAGTCCGGAAAGCGCGACGCGCATTCTTGCTCCGGGCGGTTCGTTCATCTGTCCGTAGACGAGGGTGGTATTGGCAAGCACGCCCGAGTCGGTCATTTCGTTGTAGAGATCGTTACCTTCGCGCGTGCGTTCACCGACACCCGTGAAGACCGAAAGACCGCCGTGACGCTTGGCGACGTTGTTGATGAGTTCCATAATGAGAACGGTTTTGCCGACACCCGCGCCGCCAAAAAGTCCGATCTTGCCGCCTTTCGAGAAGGGGCAGATGAGGTCGATGACCTTGATACCCGTCTCGAGAATTTCGGTTGAGGTGGAAAGCTCGCTGTAATCAGGCGCGTTTCTGTGGATATTCCAACGTTCGACACCTTCCTCGAAGGGCATATTGTCGACGGTGTCGCCAAGCACGTTGAAAATTCTGCCGAGCGTTTTTCTGCCTACGGGGACACTGATGGTTTTTTCGGTATCGACGACGGGTGTGCCGCGCTTTAAGCCGTCGGTTGAGGACATGGCGATACAGCGCACGGTGTTGTCGCCGATATGCTGTGCGACCTCGACGGTCAGCGTTTTATCGCCGTTCGGCATAGTCAGCGCATTATAGATCGAAGGCAGACAGCCTTCTTCAAATACAACGTCAACGACGGGTCCCATGACCTGTGCGACGCTGCCTTTTGCAATTGTTGACAATAGATGTTACCTCCCTTATAAGCCGCTGCCTGCGACGATTTCGGTAATTTCCTGTGTGATCGCGCCCTGCCTTGCGCGGTTGTAGGCAAGACTTAAGTCAGCGATCATTTCCTCGGCGTTCTTACCTGCCGAGTCCATTGCCACGCGGCGCGCGGCGACCTCGGAGGCAAAGCTTTCGCGGACTGCCGCCGTAATGAGTCCCGCTACATATTCGGGGATCGCGCAGTCAAGCACCGTGAGAGCATCGGGCTCGAAGATCGCGCTGATCTTCGTCGCTTCCTCCGTTGGAGCAGTCAGGGGCAGTACCGGGCGCAGCGTTGCCTCCTGTGATATCATGGAATGATATTTTGTATATACGATACCAAAGCGTTTGATCTCGCCTGCAAGAAATCTCTTTGTTACGGTATTTGCTATCTTTTTGGCATCTGCATAGCTGAAGCTTTCGGCATATAGCGGCTCTTTTCCGTAGCGGTCGGCAGCACGCTTGCCGATCGGAATGACCTCAGCATCGGGATAATCGCGCATAAGACGGAAAATATTGGCGTTGTAGCCGCCTGCAAGACCGCGATCGCCCGCAATCACGACGAGCAAGTCTTTGCCCGAGTCGCGTTTTTGCATATAGGGACTTTTCTCACATTCACGGTAGGAAGAAAGCGAGTCGGCAAGGGAAACGAGGCTCTTTGCATACTCTCTGCCTTTGAGCATCGCATCTGTGGCGCGGCGGATCTTTGATGAGGCGACGAGTCCCATTGCTTTGGTGAGGTGAAGTGTTGAGTCCACACTTTTGATGCGTGTGCGAAGCTGTTTGATATCAGCGCCCATTGCATCACCTCGAAAGAGCGGCGAGCGCCGTTTTCAACGTTTCGACGTCGCTGTCGTCCCAAAGACCGCTCTCAACGCGCTCTAAAAATTTACTGTATTGATTTTCAAGAAGCTCGTAGAGTTTTACTTCATATTTTTTGACGTCCTTAACGGGAATACCGTTCAGATAGCCGTTGATGACGGCGTAAATGATGGCAACCTGACAGCCGACACGGACGGGGGAGTTTCTGCCTTGCTTCAAGACTTCAACGATGCGTTCGCCGAGCGCAAGACGTGCTTTGGTGTCGGCATCAAGATCCGAGCCGAACTGCGCAAACGCCTGAAGCTCACGGTATTGTGAGTAGAGAAGCTTCAATTCCCCCGCGACCTTTTTCATACCCTTGAGCTGCGCCGAGCCGCCGACACGGCTTACCGAAATACCCGGATTGATAGCGGGCATAACGCCTGCGTGGAAAAGCTCGGTTTCAAGGAAGATCTGACCGTCGGTGATGGAAATGACGTTGGTGGGGATATACGCCGAAACGTCGCCTGCCTGCGTTTCGATCAAAGGAAGCGCGGTAATCGAGCCGCCGCCGTATTCTTTCGCAACGCACGCCGCGCGTTCCAGAAGACGCGAGTGCAGGTAGAAAACGTCGCCGGGATAGGCTTCACGTCCGGGGGGACGGCGAATGAGAAGCGACAGCGCGCGGTAAGCAACGGCATGTTTGGAAAGGTCGTCGTAGATGATCAGGACGTCTTTCCCCTGTTCGCGGAAATATTCCGCCATCGCGCAGCCTGCATAGGGTGCGACGTACTGGAGAGGGGCGGTTTCGGATGCCGATGCTGATACGATGATGGTGTAGGGCATAGCTCCCGCGCGGGTAAGCTCGTTTGCAAGCTGTACGACCGAGGAGTTTTTCTGACCGATGGCAACGTAGATACAGATAACGCCCGTATTCTTCTGATTGATAATGGTGTCGATGGCAATTTCGGTCTTACCCGTTTGTCTGTCGCCGATGATCAGCTCGCGTTGACCGCGGCCGATCGGAATCATACTGTCAATTGCTTTAATGCCTGTCTGAAGCGGTACTGATACGCTCTTTCTTTCAATGATACCGGGCGCTTCCGATTCGATGGGGCGTGTTTTATCAGTTTCGATCGGACCTTTGCCGTCGATCGGCGCGCCGAGGGCGTTTACGACTCTGCCCAGCAGAGCCTCGCCGACGGGGACGGAAAGCACTTTTCCGGTTCGTTTGACCGATGAGCCCTCGCGGATGTTGTTTTCATTGGATAAAAGCGCGACCGAAACGGTTTCGCTTTCAAGATTTTGTGCAAGTCCAAATGAGCCGTCTTCGAATTCGAGCAGCTCGCTTGCCATACAGTCGCGCAGACCAAAAACGCGCGCGATGCCGTCTCCGACGAGGATAACGCTACCCGTTTCCTTCATTTCGATACGCGCCTTGTAGGTTTTGATCTGTTCTTTAATGACACTACTGATCTCTTCGGGTCTGTAATTCACGTGTTCATCACTCCCTTGATCTCTCTCAGACGGTGACGGAGACTTCCGTCGATGATTTTGCCGTCTATTTCAATGATGACACCGCCGAGCAGTGAGGCGTCGACGGCATAGGTTGCCGCGATCTCTTGCCCTGAAACGGTTTTCAGCTTGTCTTCAAGCTTTTTCTTTTCTTCGTCAGTAAGCGCTACTGCGCTTGTAACGGTGGCGTTTGCGATACGGCATGCGGCATCGTATAACGCAAAATAGGTTTTGACTGCCTCAAAAAAACAGGGCATACGGCCTTTCTCGCAAAGAAGCTGTAAAAAGGAGAGAACCTCCTTAGGCAGCGCCTCCTGAAAGGCGGAAGCGATGCAGAGAGAACGTTCCTTTGCCGCAATCGCGGGATTTTGCAAAAAGGTGTAATATGCTTCTTCCGTTTTAAAAATTCCGGAAACGAGGGACAAGGCATTTTTGTACGCTTCTACCGCGCCGTTTTCGACGGCGAGCATAAAAAGCGCTTCTCCGTATTCATGACCAAGTTCCTTCATTACGTTTCACCCATTTCGTCAAGAAAGGCATTGATCAGCGCGCGGTGATCGTCGGTTGAGATCTCGCGTCCGAGCATTTTTTCGGTTAAAGCGCCCGAAACCTCAACGATTTCGCGGCGGATACCCTCTTTTGCCTTTTTATAGGTAAGCTCGGCTTCTACTCTGGCTTCGTTGACGATACCTTCGGCACGCTCGGTGGCTTCGGCAATGATTTTGTCGGAGCGATAACGCGCGCTTTCGGTTGCCGCTGTCAGAATGGCGTCGGCTTCCTCTCTTGCGCCCGAAAGGGTAGCTTCCCATTGGGCGCGGTCGGCATTCGCGGCGTTTTCGGCGTTTTCCGCTGCCAGATACTGCGCTTCGAGTTCTTGCTTGCGCTTGTCGAGGATTGCCGTTACGGGCTTAAAGAGAAATTTTTTGAGGATGAAAAAAAGGATGACGAGGTTGAATAGAGAGATCAAGATCTGCCAGAAATTGACAGAAATGACGTCTAAATTCTGCATTACGGTATACTCCTTTAATTAGCCGATGGCGTTTAAAAGAATGTTAACGAGCATTCTGGGCGATACAAAGAGAAGCAAAATCGCGATAACGAGGGCGTAAAGACCGGTCGTTTCGGCAATGGCACAGCCTATCAGCATCGTGGACGTAACGTCGCCCTTGCATTCGGGCTGACGGCCGATTGCTTCGCATGCTTTAGCGACGGCGTTACCTTCACCGATACCGGGACCGATACCTGCGATCATTGCACAGCCTGCGCCGAGCGCGCAACCCATAAGAATAAGACCAATTGCGAGTTCCATAGTTATTTCCTCCAAAATATATTAGAATTTTTATATCAAATCTTGTTTTTTTTGGCTTGTTTGCGCTGTTTTCTTACGATATATTCGTCGTAATCGTAGCCGCCCGAAACGTACATCATGGTGAGCATAGCGAAGATGTACGCCTGCAAAAGTCCTGAGAAAACGTCGAAATAGACGGAAAGGACGGCAGGAATACCGATCTGCAAGAAGGGGATTTCACCGAGAACACCCGGCAGCCAACCGAGAACAATTGACGAAAGTCCTTGCAGAGCGGAGGCTATGAGCACCGAAATGACGGCACCCGACAGGACGTTGCCGTAATGACGGAATGCCATGGAAACCGGTGTTGCGATTTCGCCGATGATGTTTAAGGGCGTGAGCAGAATGGGGCTTGCTATTCCTTTGACGTAGTGCCACGGACCGCATTTCATTTTGTAATAGGTGATGAGAATAAAGACGAGGATCGCCCAGCCTGCTGTGACGTTGATGTCCGATGTGGGTGCGTAAAGGCCGACGAGGGCGAGGAGACTCGAGAAGGCGGAAAGCGCCATAATGGCGGCAATGAATGGGATAAAGCTTTTGAAATGACCGCCCATATTGCTTGTGACGAGCCGCGACGTGTTTTCGACGATCCATTCGGCGACGTGCTGACGTACTGAAATATGACGGGTCTTCAGCCCGTGCGTGATAAAAAGACAGAGCCCTGAAATTGAGAGCATCACAAGCCATGTGTTGATCTGGCTTTCGGTGATGATAAGATTCTGTATTGGCATTGGAATTTCAAAGTAGATCTGCGCGCCCGAAATCGAAATACCGCTTTCTGCGGGTTTTGTCAGTATACGCAAAACGATGCCGAAAACGATCGGCAGAACCGTCAGTGCGAGGTACAGAATATCCACCACCTTGAAAAGACGGCTTTTTTTAGTCATAGGCTATCACCTTCTTATTGTTATGAGAAAAATCAATTTTTTTTGAATATGGGACGGAAAGCTATGGCAATGCGAGGGAAAAAGAGGGGAATGAGTACCGAAAAGACGTTGAAGCAGGGCAAAAGCGCACCGAGGGCGGCAATTGCAATGAGCATCATATTGCGGTAGAGCATCGAGGCGCGTAAGACGGTTTTGGCTTCCTTTTCCTCTTTTCCGAGCGCTTTTTGTACCGAAAGTCCCATTAAGAAGAAATTGAGGACGGCAATACCGCCGCCAAGCAGATTGCCAAGCGCGACGGTGTAATCGAAATACCCGGCAATGAGAAAGACTCCTTCCATCAGGGCTGACAGGAGGATCACGAAAAGGGCGATATAGCGCGTTTCTTTAATAACGGTACGGTCAATTTTCATATAAGCTCCCGAAAAGATGCATATTTTTGTGAGGGTATCCATATTTTTTCATATAAAAACAGTATATCACTGTTTTGCGCTTCTGTCAATTACTTTTTAGCATCTTTACTATATTTTCAGATAATATAAGCTCAATTATTTGTGATGAAACTGCTTTTTTTTGAAATTTTTTGGGAAAGAAAAAACAACTTGACTTTTACACGTTTTTTCGGTATACTTGAGAAAGTAAAAAAATAAGGAGTGTTATATGGGAATTACGGATGCGCTTCTGACAGCGCTTGGGCTTGCGATGGACGCCTTTGCCGTTGCGGTCTGCAAAGGACTTTCCGTTCAGAAAGTAACGGTTAAACAATATTTGTGGATCGGTCTTTGGTTCGGCGGTTTTCAGGCGCTGATGCCCACACTCGGTTATTTTCTTGGTGCGGCGTTTGAGGTATACGTCAATGCTTTTTCGCATTGGATTGCCTTTGCGCTTCTTGCTTTGATCGGCGTGAATATGATGAAGGAGGGGCTTTCGGCGAATGAGGAAGCCTGCGACGACTGTTCGTTTGCCGTGAAAACGATGTTTGTGATGGCGGTGGCGACGAGTATCGATGCGCTTGCCGTCGGCATCGGCTACGGTGTACGCGCAGGCGAGGTCAACGTTGTGATTGCCATTGCGGCAATCGGTGTGATTACCTTTTTGATGTCGGCTTTCGGTCTTAAGATCGGTAACGTCTTCGGTACGAAATATAAAAGTCGCGCTGAGATTGTGGGCGGCGTCATTCTCATTCTGATGGGTATAAAGATTTTGCTTGAGCATTTTGGTGTGATCGGATAATATTCAAAACTCCCGACGGATTTAGCGTGATGTCCTTAACGGACAAATCACGCTAAATCCGTCGGGAGTTTTGTGTTATTCGTTTGTCAAATTGTTTTTCTTAAAAAAACGGCGGATGTAGAGAACGAGGAACGTACCGATAATGGGAAAGATGGCGGAAAAGAGAATGCCTGCCTTCAGACCGATAGCATCGGGGGTGGTTACCAGTTTTTCGGCAAGCTGTTTGGCAAATTCGGTTACGGAAACCTTATCGACGATCACGCCGACGAGTTGCGGAGCTACCGATGCGCCGAAGTCGCCTCCTGCCGCCATCAAGGCATAGGCGACAACACCGAGTCCCGGCATTCTTTCTTCCATCAGAATCAGCGTTCCGGGCCAGAGCATTGAGGTCGTGACACCCGTCAGGGCGCAGGCAATGAGTCCGACGGTATCGTTTGGCACAAGCGCCGCCGTCAGATAGCAGACGATTGCGCCGAGCATACTGTAAAGGAGGACGTTTTCGATGTTTTTACCGTATTTTGCATATAGCGTTCTTGCCGAGCTGAGGAACAGGGCAAAGAGGGCAAGTCCGAAAATATCACCCCATACCTTTGGAATGCCGAGCGCGTTTTCAGTAAAGCCTGATATCCAATTCGTCATGACGTTTTCCGATGCAGAGCCAAAAAAGATACAGCCGACACAAAGAAAAATGCCTGTTATTTTCTGTTTTGAGCTACCTTTGCCAACGGGATGCGCGAGCGTCATCGGCGGCATTGGGGAAGAAAAGAACAAAATTGAGGCGATCAGGGGCAGGATGGCGAGTGCTGTGATGAGATACTGCCAATTGTCAGAGCCGAAGAACCATAAGTAAAGGGTGGCAACAAGGACGTGAAAGAGAACGCCCCAGCCGTAGAGTGAATGTAAAAGGCTCATATCGCGGTCGGGATGTTCGCCCGGCATAGCGGCGATCATGGGTGAGAGCAAGACTTCGGACAGTCCTGCCGATACCGAGAAGATGAGCGTGCCTGCGACGAGTCCCGCGTAGGCGTGTTCGGGAAAGAAAAAGGGAACGAGCGCGTAGACGAGCAGTCCCGTCGCGGTAAGAAGGGGCATTACGCGCACCGTGAGAGCGATATTAAAAAATCGGGAAAAGAAGCTGAAAATAAGGTCGATTGCGAGCTGAGTGATAAAATTAATTGCTACGAGCGTGCCGAGCAGGGTATAGGAAATGCCATATTCCGTATGGAAGGTGACGAACAGAATAGGCGGTACGCAAAAGATCGAGCTGATGGCAATATTGGTGAAAAAGCAGGTAAGCCGTGTTCGTTGGTAATTGGGTGTCATTTTTTTATAATTGTATCGGCGTAGACGATATAGCCATCCTTACGGGGTGTTGCGGGGCGCACGCCGCCTTCGTCGCGGTAACCGAGAATGCAGTTGCCGATACCGACGTAATGCTCGGGAATACCCCATGCTCTGAGATAGTTTTTGCCTTCCTCGCTCTCGAACATTTCTTTGGCACGGAAGATATAGCAGGAGTCAACGCCGACGGCATACGCGGCGTTCATCAGATTGCCCATAACGAGAGCGCCGTCATGGATATGCGTTGATACTGTCGAATCGGCAAGGACGATGAGGAGTGTGGGCGCGGAGTAGAAGGGATCGCCCGTCATTCCCGCGGGGTTGCCGTTTAATACCGAGAGTTTTTCGATCGTCTTTTTGTCCTGAATGACCACGATCACAGGGGATTGTCTGTTCCGTCCCGTCGGGGCGTAAGTGCCTGCTTCGAGAATTTTTTCAAGAGCTATGGGGTCAACCTGACGGTCCAGATATTTGCGACAGCTTCGTCTTTCCTTTAAGGCTTTCAGGGTATCCATAATCAGAGTCCTTTCATTAATCGGTAAGCATTTGGAAAAGTGAGAGAAATTCTTTTTCGACCGCTTCAAAATCTTCTTTTTGAAAAGAGCAGTCGGCGTACAGGGGAGGCGCTTCGGGAAAAACCGATTCCTCCATAATGTTTAAAAATTCGTGGTATAAAAGGGCATCGTCGATTTCACGGATGCGGGCAAGTTCTTCTTCGTTTGGCATTGGCGAGAGCCATTTTCGGTAAATTGTGTTTTGCAGATTTTCTTCGATTTCAAGATAGCGGGGCAGATGCGCCTTGACGGGACGGGTGATGTCCGAAAGATAAGCCTCGCTGGCATCGTGCAACAGACAGCCGAGTATGATGCGCATTGAGCAGCCTCTTGCCGCCGCTTCTTTTGCGCAGTTGACGGAATGCTGCGCTACCGAGTAAAATCTCGCGAAATGTCCGCCTGCGCGGCAGAGAAGCGAGAGGGCGTGGGCAATATCGTATTCGCTGATATCTTCAATTTTCGGATTCAGGGGATCAAAGCGGATTTTGCGATAAGTGGTGATGGTACTCATACTGCGGGGATATCCATACGGGCGATCATCAGCGTGGCGTATTCGGTCATGCTCTTTGTGCCTGCGCCGTTGTTATCTTCGCCGTGATAGATTATTTTCGTTTCTCCGATAAGCACTGTAATACCGTCAAGTATCACGCCGACGATCACGCCGCCCTTGACGAGAAGCGAATCGGGCTCGCTTTGTGTGAGTGTTTTCATAATAAGACTTCTGCCGATCTCACAGTCGTCAATCTCGCGGACTGTCAGCATTTTCAGACGGAAAACGTCGATCTGTCTCGGAATGGGCATGGAGGCAAGATAGGAGGCATCGTCTACCGTCATGGTAAGCGCGCCCATCGTTTCGTCGTAGGGCTTGAGCGGAATAAGCGTTTTATTGACGTAGGCGTAGCCGTCGGTGCTGATCTCGCGGAGCGAAGGACAGTTTGCAACGATTCCATGACCGAGCGTGACGTTGTACGGAGGAAGGTAGAGCCTTTTAAGACGGGGATTTGCGGCGAACGCATAGTGGGAAATTGATCTGACGGTGCGGGGAATCGTCAGTTCGGTGAGAGAATCGCAGTTGGAAATGGCGTTGCTGCCGATCGAGATAAGCCCGTTTTCCAGTGAAAGTTCTTTCAGCGCGGTACAGCGATAGAAGGCGTAGTCACCGATTTTCGTTACGTTTTGGGGAATTGTCACGCGCGTAAGATTGTGACATTCGCGAAAGGCGCTGTTACCGATCTCGGTAACTCTTGGCGGAACATCCAGCTCGGTGATCGCGGTATATTCCAGAGAGTCGGTTTCGATGGTTCGCAGGGTTTTCGGCAAACGGATTTCGGAAAGGGCGGAGCAACAACCGAACGAAGCGTAAGAAAGCGCGGTAATTCCTTCGGGGACGGTAACTTCTTTGAGCGCGCTGTTCGACCAGAAGGCGTAGCTGCCGAAGGCTTGCAGGGTGGAGGGTAACGTCAAGGTGGTCAGTCCGCAGTACGAGAAGGTGTATCTGCCGATCTCACGGACACCCTCAGGAATGACGATTTCTTTGAGTGAGCCCATACCCGCAAAGGCGTAGTCGGGAATTTTCACCGTGCCCTCGGGGAAGGTGTAGCTTGTGATCAGCTTGCCGTTTTCATAAAAATTGACGGGATGGGAAAGAGTGTCGTTAAAGTTTATACGAAGGTAGTTGTCAAGGCTTCCGAGATGGATTTCTTCAAGCCCGGGGCAATGCCAGAATACCATTTGTCCGATGTATTTCAGCGTTGCGGGCAAATAAAGCTTTTTGAGAGCTGTTGCCTCCTGAAAGGCGTCCTGCGCGATGGCGGTGACACCTTCGGGTACGATGACGTATTCCTTGGTTTTGTCGAGAAGTCTTTGAATGACGATGCCGCCGTCTTCCTTTTCCGCATAGCGGAAGGGGGAAAGCAGTGCCTTGAGTTTGTTAGTCATAAGATAATCCTTTCAGGCGTGTTGATATAAAAAGCATTCTTTTTCGTGGGATACGATGAGTCCTACGGCTTGCAGATACGAATAGACCGTAACCGAGCCGACGTATGTCATACCGCGCCGTTTCAGGTCGCGCGAGAGAGCATCGGAAACAGGCGAGGTGGTTTTGTCAAGCTCGTAAAGGGGAAAAGTATTGAAAAAGGAGGTGAGATAGTTTAAAAAAATGCCGTATTCGGCGATAATTCCGAGATATACCGCAGCATTTTTCACAGCCGCCCGTATTTTTCGCTCGCATCGGATGATACCTTCGTTTTGGCAAAGCGATGCAATTTTGTTTTCGTCGTAGCGGGCGATTTTGTTGGGATCGAAGCAGTCAAACGCTTGGCGGAAGGCTTCGCGTTTATTCAGAACACACTCCCACGAAAGTCCTGCCTGAAAACACTCAAGCAAAAGCATTTCATAAAGATAGTCTTCATTTTTGTTGAGTTTTCCCCACTCGCCATCGTGATAGGCGATATAGCGGGGATTTTTCAGATTGCACCAACGGCAGCGTGTCAGCATTTTTTTACGTCCTTTTTTCAGTATAGCATAGGAAATCGGTAATTTCAAGAGCAAACTATATGATTTTTGCCGCGGAGTCGTGGGATCAGAGTGTAGCATCAAGCTGAACGGGGCAGTGATCCGAGCCCGCAATATCGGTGAGAATATCGGCGTTTTTGACGGTTGGCATCAGTCTTTCGGAAACGAGAAAATAGTCGATGCGCCAGCCGATGTTTTTTTCGCGCGCTTTGTACATATAGCTCCACCAGGAATATTTGACGGTATCGGGACAGAGGGTACGGTAAGTATCGACAAAGCCTTCGGCGAGAAGGTCGCTGAACTTTTCGCGCTCCTCGTCCGAAAAGCCTGCGCTGAAACGGTTGGTCTTGGGATTTTTCAAGTCGATTTCTTGGTGCGCAACGTTAAGATCGCCACAGAAGACGACGGGTTTTCGGGCATCGAGCGAGGTCAGATAGTTGCGCATGGCATCTTCCCATGCCATACGGTAGTCAAGTCTTGCGAGCTCTCGCTGCGCGTTGGGGGTATAGCAGGTGACGAAATAGAAATTATCATATTCAAGCGTGATAACACGTCCCTCGCTGTCGTGCTCGGGGCGATGGATACCGTAAATGACGGACAGGGGTTTATGCTTTGTGAAGATCGCCGTTCCCGAATAGCCTTTTTTGACGGCGTAGTTGTAGTAGGCGTAGTAACCGTTAGGGGAAAAATCTGCCTGTCCATCTTGTATCTTGGTTTCTTGCAGGGCAAAAAAATCGGCATCAAGCGAGGAAAAGATTTCCTCAAAGCCTTTTGAGAGGACGGCGCGGAAGCCGTTGACGTTCCATGAGATGAATTTCATTTGATAGGTTCCTTTACTTTGTACTTCGTGTTAAATTTTTCATCCACCGAAAGCGGTTGATCTTGATGGCGGCGACGATACATTTTAAAATCTGATCGGATTTCAGACAAAAGAAAACGATCCAAGGGGATGCGCCCAGTGCGGCGGCAATCAGTGATGCCGGCAGGACGACGAGAAAAACGAAAAAGGCATCGTTTTTTAAAATGAAGGCAACGTCGCCACCGCTTTTGACAAGTCCGAACAGACATGCCGCTTGATAGCATGTGCCGATTGCCGTGATCGACAGCACGTTAATGAGCGTTTTCGCTTCTGCCATTGCTGCTGGCGAGAGTTCGTAGAGAGAAATGAAGGGATCGCGGATGAGAAGGAGCGCGCCGCCCGTTGCAACACCCAGCAAAACGAAGATGAACTGAACGGTATAGGCATATTCCCGTATTTTTTCAAGTCTGCCGCTCCCTACCGTTTTGCCCGTGATGATACCGACTGCGCCTGCAAGCGAGTTCATGACGATATAGGAAAGGCTGTTCAACGTGCCTGTGACCGATACGGCGGCGATCACGCCCTCGTAATTGAGTTTGCCCATAATGGCGGAAAAGGAAAGGGTATTGATCGCCCAGACAAGCTGTCCTGCCATAATGGGTATGCCGTATCTGAAAAAGTCTTTTGTGAGCGCCTTTTCGTGAAGCAGAACGCTTTTCAGGGTGAAGGCGAGCTTTTTTTCGATGAAAAAGACGTAGACAAAAATGAAAAGAAATTCGGCAATGCGTGAGATGAGCGTGGCAATTGCCGCGCCTTTTACGCCCATAGCTTCAAAGCCGAGCTTTCCGAAAATGAGGATATAGTTGAGTGAAATATTGAAAACAAGCGAAACCAGTGATGCCAGCATACCGACGCGTGTTTTTTCAACGCTTCGCATGGCGGCGATCAATCCTTGCGAGAGGGCGAAAAAGGGAAAGGCAAAGAGCGTGATGCGAAGATAGTCAATGCCGAGCGTTACGGTGGCGGCATCATCGGCAAAAAGCGACAGGATTGCGCGCGGAAATACAAGACAGGCGATGGCGGTGATAAGGGCGGCGGCGACTGCCGTGCGAAGACCGACGGCGACGATCTTTTGAATGGATTTCAGGTCGTTTTTGCCGTAATACTGTGTTGAAAGCACAAGAATCGCGCCTTCGATGCCGACGAGAAGAATTTGTAAAAGCGTGGTGATCTGACTGCCGATATAAACGCCTGAAATAGCGGTGTCGCCAAGCTTGCCTACCATCACATTGTCGGCGAGGGTAACCATGAAGGTAATGAGATTTTGCAAGGCGATCGGAATGGCGAGCAGAACGAGCGATTTGTAAAAGGATTTATCTTTCGTTAAAAGCATGGTATACCTTTTTGTTTTTGATTTAGTATATCCTGATTTTTATTATATCTTGCTTTTCCGTTGAAATCAATACGTATTTTAAAAAATAAAACCCGACCGTAAGGATCGGGCTTTGAATGTGCTTGTTATCCGGTAAGATTGCTTGTTATCTGGTAAGCGCGATAATGCCGTCTACAATGAGAATGATACCGAGCGCGATGAAGAACCAATCGAGAACAATCCATTTTCCGATGATAACGAGAATGCCTGCCGCAACCGTCAGGGCGGCGGAAAGAATGGGAATCAGCTTTTTTCTCTTTAAAGCGGGGATAAGATCAACAACACCTTTAACGGCGAGCGATACGCCGAAAATGATGAGGATGAGACCGGTAAGTGTCCAACCGCCGAGAATGATGACAGCACCGATCACGATGCCGACGATTCCGCTTACCGTTCTGCTTTTTGTGACGTCGATAATGCCGTTGACAATAAACAGAATACCGATACCCGTCATCATCCAGTCAAGAACGGTTGCCTTGAAGATAATAAAGAGGATGCCGATCGCGATGTAAAGAAGCGCAGTGGTCTGTAAATTTGAGGATCTTTTTTTAGCCATGAGTAAAACCTGCCTTTCGTATGGTATAAACAGTTTAACACGTTTTGCGAAAAATGTCAAGAAAAGGTAAACAATCGGTAAAAATAAATGAAATGCCATTTACAAGGCGTTTGGCGTATGGTATACTGTATATACTATGAAAACGAGGAATTGTTTTATGAAAAAATATATTTCCTTTTTATTGGCTTTGCTTGTCTTGCTGAGTGCTTGCGGTACTCCTTCGGCTACCGAAACGACGACGGCTTCTGTTTCGGCGGGTAATCCCGACTGTCATAAGGATGAGGATGATAACGGTATTTGCGACGTTTGCTATGAGTCGGTTATCGTTGCGGTCGATTTTTATGCCATTAACGATATTCACGGCAAATTCAAGGATTCTTCCTCGCAACCCGGCGTGGATGAGCTGACGACTTATTTAAAGAATTGTCAAAAGACAGACGAGCATACGGTGTTTCTGGCATCGGGCGATATATGGCAGGGAAGCTCGGAATCGAATCTGACCGAGGGCATGATCTTTACCGATTGGATGAATTATCTCGGTTTTGCGTCGATGACGATCGGCAATCATGAATACGACTGGGGAGATGACGCTATTCAGAAAAATGCTGCGCTCGCAGAATTTCCGATTCTTGCCATCAATATTTACGATCGCAGTACCAATCAGCCTCTCAGTTATACCAAGCCGTCGGCTTTCGTTGATTTCGGCGGTGTGCAGATCGGTATTATCGGCGCAGTGGGTGACTGTTATTCTTCCATTTCAGCCGATAAGAGTCAGAACGTCTATTTTAAAACCGGTGCAGAGCTTACTGCTCTCGTCAAGGCGGAAAGCGAGCGGCTGAAAGAGGCGGGTGCTGACGTAATCGTGTATTCGCTTCATGACGGCTATGAAACTTCCAAGTCGGGCGTTACCGATCTTTCTTCGGGCGCGTTTGCTTCTTACTACGATACCGCTCTTTCTGACGGTTACGTTGATCTGGTATTTGAAGCTCATACGCATCAGAGCTACGTTTTGCGGGATGAATACGGTGTGTATCATTTGCAGGGCGGCGGTGATAACAAGGGTATTACGCATGCCGAGATCGCAGTAAACGCTGCCAACGGTAATATCAGGACCAATACGGCAGAATACTTACCTGCTTCGCGCTATACCTCGTTGATGGGCGATTCCGTTGTCGAAGCACTGCTTGATAAGTATGAATCGCTGATTTCCAAGGGCGAAGAAGTGCTTGGTAAAAACGGCGCGTATAAATACAGTGACAAGCTGTGTCAGCTGGTAGCCGATCTTTATTACGAGGCGGGTGCTGAAAAATGGGGCGCTTCTTATCAGATTGCACTTGCGGGCGCATTTTTGAAGGCGCGCAGTCCCTATAACCTGTCTGCCGGTAACGTGACCTACGGTCAGCTTCAGACGATTTTTCCGTTTGACAATCAGATCGTGCTGTGCTCGATCAAGGGGAGTGATCTGCGACGTGTTTTTTACGAAGACCCGAATGAGAATTATTTTATGAAATATTCCGATTACGGACAGTCGCTTTGGTCGAATATTGACGATAATGCGACCTATTACGTGATTACCGATACGTATTCATCGACCTATTCCTATAACCGTATGACAGAGGTGGCGCGTTATGACGAAATTACCTTTGCCCGCGATCTTCTCGCGGAGTATATCCGTGAAGGTAAAATGGCATAGAAATATAAAATGGGGCTGTCTCATAGCATTAACAAATTGTGAATATTTTGTGCATCCCCAACAAAAAAATCAAGGGCATTCAAATTATGCCCTTGATTTTTTTGTTGCTTTTGTATATAGTCCTATCTTAAAAATTCAATTTGAGACAGCCTCATTTTTATACCGTAATATGCGTGTTGATATAGCCGAGGTCGCGGTTGTCGATAATCTCGCGGATATAGCAGTTTTTGGGATTGGGTTCTTCATGATACCATTCGGGTGAATAGTGAAACCAACGGAGCAAAAAGGTGCGCAGCGTCGTACCGTGGGTAAAAACAAAAAGGGTATCAATGCCGCTTTTTTCAAAATCGCGGTAGATTGTACCCATAAACTGATGAATGCGGATAGCAACGTCGAAGGGACTTTCGCCTAAAGGGAGGCGTGCGTAGAATTTGCCGTAATTGTCGATCTGGCGTTGATATTCGGCGCATTCGTCGGGGTATTTTCTGAGCTTTTCTTCAAGCGGCAGGCAGTCGAACAGACCGTATTGCTGTTCGATGAGGGTAATATCCTCGCGGATATCACCGATATTCAGGTAGCGGTTAAATTCTTCCGACGTCTCGCGCGTTCTTAAAAAAGGACTGCGCCAGATGCGCGCGCGGGAAAGGTCGACGCCTTTTTCTTTGCAGTAGTCGGCGAGGAATTTTCCGTTTATTCTTGCTTGCTCGCGGCCGCGTCCGGTCAGACTGACGAGATGGTCGGGCAGACGTTTTTCGTTGTTTTCGCCGGTATTGGCGCGTGACTCGCCGTGTCGGATGAGAAAAATATGCATAGCGGTTACCTCCGTATCGTACGGGTACAGTATAACAAAATCCATTAAAAAAGTCAAGGGCATATTCATAAGGCGAAGCATATACTGTCAGTAGGGCAAAATACCCCAAATATGAAAGGAGATCTGAACCAATGGCAACATTTACCAACCGTGCCACCCTGACGTACAGCGGAGGCACGACCGTATCCAACACCGTGACGGGCACGGTAAACGAAACGCTGACTTTGACAAAGACGGCGCTCGTTGACACCTACTCCTCGACTTCGCGCCTTGTGTATATTCTTACGCTTATCAACAGCGGCGCCTCTCTTACCAATCTGACTCTGACCGACGATCTCGGCGGTTATACCGTTAACGGTAATACTGTTTATCCGCTTGCTTTTACGGAGGGTTCGATTGCTTATTTTGTTGACGGTGTTTTACAGGCGACTCCCGACGTAACGGCAGGACCGCCCTTGACGGTCAGCGGCATTTCGCTTCCTGCGGGGGCTGATGCAACGATCGTATACGAGGCGGATATTACGGCGTTCGCGCCTCTTGCCGAGGGCAGCACGGTTACCAATACCGTTACGGTAAGCGGTACTGTTTCGGATACCGTTACGGCAAGTGAGACTGTAACGGCAGAGTCTGCGCCTTCCCTGAGTATCATCAAATCGCTGTCTCCCGTACAGGTCGGCGAGGATGGCGCGATCACCTATACCTTCATTGTTGAAAACAGCGGCAATGCCGAGGCAGTCGTTACCGACGATGTTGTTGTCAGCGATATATTTGATCCCGTTCTTGCCATTGTTTCCGTGACGCTTGACGGCGTGACGCTTGAGGAGGGCGCGGGCTACACCTATAACGAGGACACGGGTGCTTTTATGACGGTTCAGGGCGTGATTACCGTTCCCGCCGCTACCTTTGAACAAAATGAGGACGGCAGTTATACCGTAATTCCCGGTAGAACGGTACTGACGGTTTCGGGTACGATCTGATTCATCGGAAATCTGACGTTTTTTCTTGACCTTCTTGTCTTTCTGTGCTATCATAAGGGCAGAGAAATACGAAGGGGTGGGAAACGTGGAAAAACTGAAGTTATTTTTGCGTGATGCCGAGGGAATTGATCTTTATCCTTATTTTGAAAATATGCTGTATCCCGAAAAGTATACCGGCAAGCTTCCGGAGCTTTCTTATGAGGAAAATGAGACGTATTGTTTGTCCTTGCCGCTTCTCCTTGTGTCACCGCGGATTTATCTCAGGGATGCCCGTTTTGCCGTGGCTCTCGGCATGGAAAGGGAGCTTTTTGCTTCGCTTTGCCGCGGTGTGAGCGCCATTGCCGTAAAGGGCGCTGAAATCCCAAACGTGCCGACGGCGGTTTTTCGTGACGATCTGATTCTGAAATCGGTGACCGGAGAGGGACTGCGCGGTGTGTCTGCCCTCCGTTATCTTTGCGATTGCTATCTTGACGGACTCACCTTGCGTGAGGATTCTGTGATCTCGGCTGTTCGCGTAGACTGTAAGACCGTTATGGCACTGACGATGGAAAAAGAGGCGTTTTTGAATGATCCGGTTCGCGCGGCGTATGCGAGTGTGTTCAGCCGCGCGGTGAGGCTCGTGAGGGTATGTATACTGAATGCGCCCGACATCATTGTACGAAATGAGATCATGCTTTTGCACAAAGCGCTTGAAAAGCTTTCGGAAATCGCGCTGTTTGATATGGAATAACAATATCCCGACTTGTACGACGGTCGGGATATTGTATTTATCCGGTGCAGGTATCGCAAAGGGTATAGTCCATGGAAAAGAGGGTATTGACGGCATCGGTCGTATGCACGGTATAGCGCAGATTCGTTTCCTTTGCCGCTTTCACGTGACGGCATTCGTGATCAAAATGGATCTTTTGAGTCGAAACGTTAACGATAAGCCCCGTTTTGTCAACCGACGGTTGCACGTAGGGGGATAATTCAATGGTGCTTTCGGGTTTTTCGCAACCAACAGGCGCGAACAGTGTAGCGAAAAGTAATAGGAAAAGACAGCATTTTTTCATGTTAAGACTTCCTTTATCAAGCTGTTTATAAGATTACTTCCTGTTTTTTGAAGACGAAGCGGGTGATCAGTACCGCGAGGACGGGGGAAAAGAGGAGTCCCCATCCGCCGAAAAGTTTAAATCCGAGATAAAGTGCCACAAGGGAAACGAGGGGCGGTACGCCGAGCTCGCGCCCGAGAATGCGCGGTTCGAGTGCTTGACGGAGCAGCGTGATGCCGAGATAGAGGCACAGCATCAGAATGCCTTGTACGGTGCGCTTCGCTGCGAGAAGACCGATTCCCCACGGGATCAAAACGATGCCGATGCCAATTGCGGGCAATGCATCGAGTCCCGCGGTGAGAAGCGCCCACCAGATCGGATAATCAATTTTCAGCAAAAAGAAGGCGACGGTAACGATGGCAAACGTGATGAGAAATAAAATTCCGTACGCCCGAAGGGTGTGTTTCAAGAGAGAAAGTGATGCGTTTTTCAGCGTTTTCAGGGTAGGTTTTACGCTTTTGGGGATGATTTTTCCAAGATGCGCCGTCACGTTTTCATAATCGAGCGCGATATAGACGGTTGAAAACAGATAAGCAACAGTGGCAATGAGAAAGCGAGGCAGTGCTTTGACGAAGGATGCGGCAAATGCGGCCAGGCGGGCGGAAAGGGATGACGTTATACTTGTAAATATCTCTGATAATGCCTCTGACAGTTGTTCCTCCGATATCAGCTCACCGAGATGAAAACGGCTTTTGACACGTTCGATAAAGCGCAAAACGGCGCGCGCTACCGTTGTGACGGTGTCGTAGAGCGAAGAAAGAAAGCCCTCGCTTTCGCGCAAAACGGTACGGACGGCAGACGTGGTAAGGCAGAAGATGAGCGCGATACTCACGCCGAGCAGGATGAGACGAAGCGCTTTGGGTGAAAGACGGGTATATCCTTGCAGTCGGTTGGCGGCAAACGATACGAGAGCTACCGTGAAAAAGGCAAGATAAAAGGGAAACAGCAGGCGGAAGGATAGAAAAATCGCTGCAAAAAAGAAAAGTCTGATAAAAAACGAAGTTGCTCGTTCCAAAACGGTTTTGGGCATTGGGACACCTCGGCGAGTGGAGTAGGGACAGTATATGAAAAAGAGGCTATACCTATGCACGAGGATAGTATAGCATAAAAAATCTTATAAGAAAAGGGGAGTTGTAAACTTTTTGATAAAAATTTATAAGTCTCTTGACAAACAGGTGCTTTCCTTTTATAATATATAAAATCATGCAAAATGGGAAAGGATGTGCTTTCGTGACAGGAGCAAGACGTGTTGCCGTTATTGGCGGTGGCGCTGCCGGTATGATGGCGGCAGGATATCTTGCTGAGCTTGGCGCTGCCGTAACGCTTTACGAGCGTAATCGGAAGACCGGTGCAAAGCTTTTGATTACGGGCAAGGGGCGCTGTAACGTCACTAACGCCTCAGACATTCCTACATTTATAAGTAACGTGATGCGGAATCCCCGGTTTCTGTATACCGCACTCAGCCGTTTCGGACCGGAAGATACGATGGCTTTTTTTGAAGCTAACGGCGTGGCTTTGAAGGTGGAACGCGGCAATCGTGTTTTTCCCGCATCGGATCAAAGCGCCGATATTGTGATGGCACTTCGCCGCTACCTTGATACAAACGGAGTCAGGACGGTTTTTGCCCGTGTGCAGAATATCGTGAAGACGGGCGAGGGTTTTCTCGTTGTTACCGCGGAGCGTTCGGTTTTTTTTGATGCGGTGATTATCGCAACGGGCGGAAAAAGTTATCCGAAGACCGGTTCGACCGGCGATGGCTACGGTTTTGCCGCATCTTTCGGACATACCGTAACGCCGCTTTTTGCTTCTCTCGTGCCGCTCGAGTGTGAGGAGGGTATTTGCCGCACTTTGCAGGGACTTTCGCTTCGTAACGTGTCGGTCTCGGCGCTCGATGAAAACGGTAGGGTTGTTTTCGATGATTTTGGAGAGCTGCTGTTTACGCATTTCGGTATCAGCGGTCCGACGGTGCTTTCCATGTCGGCGCATCTTAACGACATCGGCAGGAAAAAGTATACCGTTTCGATTGATCTGAAGCCCGCGCTTGACGAGGTAACGCTTGACAAACGGCTGCTTTCGGATTTTTCTAAATATCCCAATCGTAATTTTGACAATGCGCTCGGCGATCTTCTGCCCAAAAAGCTGATTGATCCTTTTGTGCGTCTTGTCGGTATTCCTCCTTATAAAAAGGTCAACGAGATCACGAAGGAGGAGCGCCGCCGTATGATTTTTGTCCTGAAGCATTTTACCCTGACGGTACGGCGTACCCGACCGCTTGACGAGGCGATTGTGACGGCGGGCGGCGTAGACGTGCGCGAGGTCAATCCGAAAACGATGGAATCGAAGATCGTTCCGGGACTGTTTTTTGCCGGTGAAGTTCTTGATGTTGATGCGTACACCGGCGGATTTAATTTGCAGATCGCTTTCTCCACCGCGCGACTTGCGGCAGAGGGTGCTTCAGATATTATTTGGTGAAAAGGATAAATGTTATGTATCAGATTGCCATTGACGGGCCTTCGGGAGCGGGAAAAAGTTCACTTGCCAAGGCACTTGCAAAAAAGCTCGGTTTTATTTATGTGGATACGGGAGCGCTCTACCGTACGATCGGTTATTATGCTGCTTCTCAAGGCGCGGATACGGCGATTGCCGAGGAGGTCGTGAAGCTTCTTCCTGAAATCACGCTTTCGCTTGCGTATGAAAACGGTACGCAGACCGTGATCCTGAACGGTGAGGACGTCGGAGATCGCATCCGCACGCCTGAGGCATCAATGCAGGCATCCAACGTATCGAAAATTTCCGAGGTGCGCGCTTTTTTGCTCGACACGCAACGGAATATTGCCGAAAAAAATTCGGTCATTATGGATGGTCGCGACATCGGCACGGTCATTCTTCCGAATGCCGACGTTAAGATATTTCTCGTGTCTTCTTTTGAAACGCGCGCCGAACGCCGCGTGAAGGAACTTTATGAGAAGGGAATTAAAACGAGTTATGAGGAAGTGCTTGCCGATATGATTGCGCGCGATAAACAGGATTCGACGCGCAAGATTGCGCCCGCCGTTCCTGCCGAAGATGCTATACATCTTGACAATTCGCTTCTCACCTTCGAGGAAACGGTGGATGCGGCGATGGCGATCATTTCATCGCGTATTCCCGTATGACCGTTCGCGTTGCTTCTCTTGCCGGCTTTTGCTTCGGCGTAAAGCGGGCCGTTGATTATCTTGACAGCCTTTTGAAAAAAAAAGGGGAGGGTGAGGTTTTCTACACGCTCGGAGAGCTGATCCACAATCGCAGTGTTGTGAATTCTTTTGCCGAGCGCGGCGCGCTGGCGATCGGCGTTGACGAAGCGTTGCCTTTGGCAATGAGCGCTGATGAGAATCGCACCGTGCATATCGTTATCCGTGCGCACGGTATCGAAAAATCGCTTTTTGACTCGCTTTCGGACATTGCACGGGATAATTCCCACTTTCATCTGCATGATATGACTTGTCCTTTCGTTGAGAAAATTCATCGCTTTGCGGAAAATGAAACGGCGGAGACAGTTCCGCTTATTGTTTTCGGCGATGAGGAGCATCCCGAGGTCAGGGGGATCGTGAGCTATGCGCGAGGTCCTGCGTTTTGCATCAGAAGCGTCGGAGAAGCGGAAAATTTGTTGAATTTGGGTATCGTCAATCGGGAATTTCCTGTCGTTATCGTTGCACAGACCACCAAAAGCACAAAACTTTGGAAAAAAATTCAACTTTTTTTCAAAAAGGTCTGTACAAATGGAAAAATATTTGATACAATATGCAGTGTGACTGAAAACAGGCAGAGCGAGGCAATTGGACTTGCCCGTGAATGCGATCACGTGATTGTGGTCGGCGGTCGCACCAGCGCCAACACGAAAAGCTTATATGAAACAGTCAGAGCGGTGAATCCGAGCGCAACGCTGTGCGAGGATGCATCGGAGCTTACGGCAGACTTTTCGCGCTTTGGTCTAATCGGAATAACCGCAGGTGCATCGACACCGAGGTATATAATTGAGGAGGTAAAACAAAAAATGAGCGAAATCAAAGAAATCAGAGAAGAAGAAAATTTCGCGGAATTGCTTGAAAGCTCTCTTAAAACTTTAAATACAGGAGACATTGTAACGGGTGTGATCACCTCGATCAGCAGCACCGAGATCCACGTGGACCTTTCCACGAAGGGTACGGGCATTCTCAGCGCTGAAGAAATGCCGATCAATCCCGAAACCGGTAAGCCTGTATTCAAGGTTGGCGACGAGATTGAAGCATTCGTGGTAAGAGTGAGCGACATCGAAGGTGTCGTCGGTCTTTCCAGAAAGAAAATCGAAAGAATGTCCGAGTGGAAGAAGATTATGGCTGCCGCTCAGGAAGGCACTGTTCTTGAGGGCAAGGTTACCGATGCCGTCAAGGGTGGCGTTGTCATTTCTGTTGGCTTCAGCAAGGTTTTCATTCCCGCATCGCAGACAGGTATTGCCAAGGACGGCGACTATACGACGCTTGTCGGCACGACTCAGCAGTTCACTATCATTGATATTGACGAGCAGAAGAACCGTGCCGTCGGCTCGATCAAGACCGTTCTGAAGGCTCGCCGTAAGGAAGCGCAGGAAGCATTCTGGGCAAATATCGAGGAAGGTCAGAAGTTTGAGGGTACGGTTAAGAGTCTCACCTCTTACGGCGCTTTCGTTGATCTTGGCGGTGTTGACGGTATGGTTCACGTCTCTGAGCTTTCCTGGTCGAGAATCAAGAATCCCGCAGAGGTTGTTGCTGTTGGCGATAAGCTTTCGGTATTCGTTAAGAGCTTCGATAAGGATAAAAAGAGAATTTCTCTTGGCTGCAAGACCGAAGAAACCAACCCTTGGACCATCTTTACGACCAATTACAGCGAGGGTGACGTTGCTAAGGTGACTATCGTCGGACTTACGCCCTTCGGTGCGTTTGCCGAGATCGTTGCAGACGTTGACGGTCTTATCCACATCTCACAGATCGCCGATAAGAAGATCGGCAATCCCGCTGAGCATCTTTCGATCGGTCAGGTTGTAGATGCTAAGATTATCGGTATCGATAACGAAAAGAAAAAGGTAAGCCTTTCGATTCGTGCGCTCCTCGTTGATGAGGAAGAAGCTGAAACTGAGGCTTCCGAGGGCGAAGAAACCGCAGAATAATGGCGGAAAATGCCGTTTTTTTCAGATAGCATGGCTTTCGACTGTTCGTTCAATAAAAAACGCAGTCGTTTATTGCTCAAAAAAATGGCAAAAATTGCTCTCTGGACGCAAAATTGCGTTGACGTTTTCTCAAAAAGTCTTGCTGATATGAGCGTATCTTTTCGCTCTGCGGTGAGCCGTCTTTGAAGCGGCAGCTTTGACTGCTCTGAAGGCGCGTATCCTCTTTTGACGGTATAATTTTGCCGCAAAATCCCTTTTTGAATTTGCGAAAATGTACAATTTCCGGAAATATGTAAAGGGAAAAGCTGCGAAGATGCCTTGTCATATCGGCGAGTTTGCCGAAAAAAACGCTGCATTTCACTAAGTAGGGAAACATACCGTTTCAGGAAAAATTTGGTCGACTTTTTCTTTGCTTTTTTATCTAAAAAAGGCAAAAAGATACTTGACAAACCTGCGAAAATGGTGTATAAATATTATAGGCTTTTATGTTCCCCGAATTGGTTTGATTTGTGGCAACCATTAGGCTAACAAAAAATGTGAAAAAGGAGAAGTTTTCATGAAGAAAGCAATTAAAATCAGCGCAGTACTCGTAGCGCTGGTCGTTCTCGCTGCAATGGCTTTCGTGTTCACTTCGAGCGCCGCAGAAGCTACTGCTAACACGGCTGCAGAATTGATCGAAAATCTTGCGAAAACAGAAGAAACTATAGTTAAACTCGGCGCGGATATCACGCTTGGTACCGATGCCATCAATGTCGGCGGTAAGATCGTTCTTGACCTCAACGGTCACACGATCACGTCTGCCACCACCGGCGCACTTTTCACTCAGACCGGTGTTATCAACCCCATTGAGTTCGTAATCAAGGACTCGGTTGGCGGCGGTGCTATCATTGCTCCCGATGCAACCCTTCTTGGCGACGGCTTCGGCGGTACCGTTAAGATTGAAGGCGGTACGTTCATTATCACGAAGTTTGCTAACCCCGTTTCGGGCAAGAAGCTTACCGTTACGGTTGCTCAGTCTGAAAATGACAAGACCGGTACGTGGATCAGCTTCGATCCTAACAGCTGTACGGTTCTCGGCTATAAGGGCTATGAGATCGCTTCTCTTAAGGGCAGCGATAAGGAATATCTTTTAGAGGGCAAAACGCCTGCCGATGCAAGAGCAACCTACTACGTTCGTCCCGAAGAATACACCATCACCTATGTAATTCCCGGCAACACTGACAACACCAAGAATGAAGAAAAGAATACGACCTTCACGATCTGGGATGAAGTTAAGCTGTTTGAAGCAACCGCTGAAGGCTATCTGTTCCAGGGTTGGTTTGAGTCGAATAATGACGGTGAAACCAAATTCGAATCGAGCGAAGACGGAAGCGTGATTTCGATCGCTAAGAGCACGGCGTTCCACTCCATTGAGCTTGTCGGTAAGTTCGTTCCCGAAACGTACACCGTTACTTATGGAGGTGTTGAAGGCGCTACTCACAACAATCAGGGCACCTTTACGGTAGAGCTTCCCAACCTCAAGCTTACCGACGCTACCAAGAAGGGCTATACCTTCCTTGGCTGGTACACCGAAGCAAACGGTCAGGGCGAGCGCGTTACTCAGATTGAGTGCAGCAAGACTACCGAAAACGTAACTGTTTACGCTCATTTTGAAGCTATTGAGTATAGCATCACCTATATCACCTACGGCGGTACTCCCGTTGCAGGTCAGACTCTCGTTGAAAAATATACCATCGAAGACACTCTTACCTTTGCAGAGCTTACAAAACCCGGTTATACATTCACGGCTTGGTACACGGTAGTTGAACCTACTGCTGACGATCAGCCCAAGACCGGTGTTACCGCAGGCGAAATCGGCAACATCACCGTTTATGCACAGTACGAAAAAGTGGAGTATAAGATCACTTACGGTGCAGACGAAAGAATTGACGAAGAGCTTACCGAAGCGAATGGATTTGTAGGTACGTACACGGTAGAAACCGAAACCTTCACTCTCAAGCATCCTCAGCTGAAGCCCGGCTATACTTTCTTAGGCTGGAAGGATGAAACCGGTAAGATCGTAACTGCTGTTACCGTCGGTTCTATCGGCGATCTTAACCTTACTCCCGAAATCAAGGCAACCATCTATAAGATTTTCTATAACTTCGGTACCGGCGTTCAGAACAGCGACGTTAATAACGACCTGAACGCGCACAGTTGGTCGAACTTCCTTGGCGGTCAGTCGCCTGCTCTTGTAGGTGCTACCAGAGCGCATTACGAATTCCTTGGTTGGTCCTATACCAATCCCGAAGATAGCGAAGTTCAGTATCTCGCTTATGATGAAGCAACCAAGACCTGGACGATTCCTGCAACCACTTACGAAAACGTGACTGTTTATGCAGTCTGGGTTGAAGCTGAATATGAGATCAGCTATGACATCGATGGCTATAAGTACAAGATCCTTCTTAATGAAGACGGTACGCCTGCTCTTGACGACAACGGCAACGTTCAGTACGTTGATGCTGAAGGTAACGTAACTGACGATAAGACCAAGATGGTTAAAGTGGATGACGATTTCGGTGAAAGCGAAGCTACGATTTCTGCCGACAAGCCCACAACCTACACCTATTTTGATTCTGTAACCATTCCCAATCCTACCCGTCCCGGTTATATCTTCGTTCGTTGGTATGATGAAATCACCGAGACCTATCTTGAACCTGATGCAAACGGTGTTGTTACCATTGCTGCAGGTACCAGAAGCGGCGACCTTTCTCTCGTTGCTGAATGGGAAGTTGCTAAGTATAAGGTAACCATTAAGTATCAGTTCAATGATGATTACTATGGCGTAAATGCTGACGTTCTCAAGACTAACGCTAACTTCAAGGATGAGGGCCGTACCTTCTATGAAGCATGGCTTGATAAGGAAGTTGTTTACGGTACGCCTATCTATCATGAAGTAAACTTCAGAATTCTCAACGGTTTCGTTCCTGAAAAGTGGCTTGTTGATGAAACCATGGGCGCTGAAGATACCACCATTATCGTATACTTCGAGCCTGTTGTAAGAAGCACTGAGTTCAAGGATGGTCAGCTCGTTATCACTTATCACGACAATACCCAGAAGACGATCGACGTTGAGTCGGTTACCGGTGTTAAGTACGAAAGTGGCAAAGTTGTATATGTAGACAAGGACGGTAATTCTACCGTAGTTGCTGCAACCCACGCTGACATTTCCAAGGCTATTGAAGATCTGAATCTTGATGCTCTTAAGAGTGATATTCAGCAGAATAAGGATGACATTCAGAACATCCTCGGTCAGCTTCCTGACTTTGTTAACAAGGCTGACTTCGACGCTCTTAAGACTTCCGTAGCAGACCTTCAGGCACAGATTGATGCGCTTTCCGGTAAGGACACCACGTATCTCGTTCTTATCATCATTGTTGCCATCATCTCTGTTGCTGCTGCTGCCGGCGTTGTATTCCTCTTCGTTAAGAAGAACTAATATATCTTAACTGAGAGATAATCACAAACACAATAAAAGCCTTTGCGGATTTCCGCAAAGGCTTTTTCATTTCGGTTTTATCCGAAAGGGAGTTTGTTACTTGTTGTTCTTGAGGTCGTTTTCGTACTTTTCGACCATCTTTTTAACCATCTGACCGCCGATAGAGCCAGCCTGACGGGAGGTGAGGTCGCCGTTGTAGCCTTCCTTCATCGAAACGCCAACTTCATTAGCAGCTTCCATTTTGAATTTATCGAGAGCTGCTTTTGCTTCGGGAACAAGCTTCTTATTGTTGGATGCCATAGTAGATTCTCCTTATATTGAAAAAGAAAATTATCAATTATTATCGAGTCGCCGGAATATTGCGACTCGACGTCATCACGTCTTTTTCTGTCGCTCATCTTCTGCGGCTCTGTTTGTAGTATCAACAGATGTTTTTGAAATATAACAATAAAATTTTGCCAAACGAAAAATAGATTTGTTAAAGCTTTGTCGTTTGAAATCAGCAAAACATCTTGCTTTTTATGATAAAATGTAGTAGAATACTAAGGTAAGAAAAAGGAGTCAATCAGAAAGGGTTGAGATGATGGTAAAAATTCTCAAAAAAGAAAAGCTTGCCGAAAATATCACGCGGCTTGTTTTTGCCGCGCCCTTGATTGCGGCAAAGGCAGAGGCAGGGCAGTTTGTGATTTTGCGACCGAGTGAAGAAGGGGAGCGTATTCCGTTAACTGTTGCTGATTATAACAGAAAATCAGGCGAGGTAACGGTGATTTATCAGACGGTTGGCAGAACGACCGCCGAGCTTGACCATCTTTCTGTCGGTGATGAAATTCTGAATGTTGCAGGACCTCTTGGGAAGGCATCTGAGCTTGAGGGACTTCAGCGTGTTGCCGTCATTGGCGGTGGTCTTGGCTGCGCGATTGCCTATCCGCAGGCAAAAGCACTTTCAGAGCTTGGCGCAGAGGTAGACATGATCGCGGGTTTCAGAAATTCTGAGCTTGTTATCCTTGAAGAAGAAATGAAGAGCGTTTCGTCGCTTACACTTATGACCGATGACGGTTCTTACGGTCAAAAAGGACTGGTTACCGATGCGCTCAGACAAAAAATCGAAAGCGGAATTAAGTACGATACCGTTATTGCTATTGGCCCTCTTGTGATGATGAAATATGTGTCTCTTCTGACAAAGGAGTACGGCATTAAAACGATCGTATCCATGAATCCTATTATGATCGACGGTACGGGCATGTGTGGCGGCTGTCGTTTGACGGTTGATGGCAAGACGAAATTTGCTTGTGTGGATGGGCCTGATTTTGACGGACATCTTGTCGATTTCGATGAGATGATGCGTCGCAACTCGACTTATCGCGCCGAGGAGCAGGAGCAGATGGCGCATTTTCACGAGTGTAATTTGTTTAAAGGTGTTCAGTAAGGAGGCGTTGTTATGGCGAATATGCAAAAAAATAAAACGCCGATGTGTGAGCAAAACCCCGAGGTACGCCGCACAAATTGGGACGAAGTATCCTGCGGTTATACAGCTGAGGAGGCAATAAACGAGGCGGCGCGCTGTCTTGGTTGTAAAAACCCCTTGTGTGTCGCGGGATGTCCTGTTTCGGTAAATATTCCGACCTTTATCAAGCTCGTTGCGGCGGGTGATTTTGAGGGCGCGTATCGTGTCATTCGCGAAACGAACGCTTTGCCTGCCATCAGCGGTCGCGTGTGTCCACAGGAAACGCAGTGCGAAGGTAAATGTGTGCGCGGTATCAAGGGTGAGCCTGTTGCGATCGGACGGCTCGAGCGTTTTTGTGCTGATTATATGATGAAAAATAAGGGCGAAAGCTGTCCTCCGTCGCATTGTGAGGTCTGCGGGCTTTGCGCCGAAAAGAGCGAAACTGGCGAAAAGATCAAGGTTGCCGTGGTTGGCTCCGGTCCGGCGGGACTTTCCTGCGCGGGAGAGCTTACCAAGCGCGGGTATGCCGTAACGGTTTTCGAGGCTTTACATAAGGCGGGCGGCGTACTTGTATACGGTATTCCTGAATTTCGTTTGCCGAAAGCCATCGTTTCCGCAGAGATTGAGGCACTCGAGGATGCAGGAGTTGAGATTATGACCGATATGGTGATTGGTAAGATCTTATCCATTGACGAGCTGTTTGCGCGTGGTTACCGCGCGGTTTTTGTCGGTACGGGCGCGGGCTTGCCGCGTTTTATGGGTATCGGGGGCGAAAATGCAAACGGTGTCTATTCGGCTAATGAGTTCCTGACACGTATCAATCTGATGAAGGCGTACCGTAACGATTATATCACACCTATCCGCAAGGGCAATGCGGTGGCGGTTGTTGGCGGAGGCAACGTGGCAATGGATGCGGCAAGATGTGCCAAGCGTCTCGGCGCTGAGCATGTGTATATCGTTTACCGTCGCGGCGAGGAGGAAATGCCTGCGCGCCGTGAGGAAATTCATCATGCCAAAGAAGAGGGTATTGAGTTTTTGCTTCTTACAAATCCTGTGAAGATCACGACTGACGAAAAGGGTAATGCAGGCGCTCTGACAGTCGTGAAAATGGCGCTTGGCGAGCCTGATGCATCGGGTAGAAGAAGTCCTGTTCAAATTGAAGGCTCGGAATATGAGCTTGCGGTTGACACGGTGATTATTGCAGTGGGAACAGCGCCAAATCCCCTCATTCGTATGACGACACCGGGTCTTGAAGCAGACCGCCGCGGATGTCTTATTACGCTTGACGGTAATACTACGACACGCGAGGGTGTGTATGCGGGCGGCGATGCGGTAACAGGCGCGGCAACCGTCATTCTTGCCATGGGCGCAGGTCGCGATGCCGCGGCAAAGATTGATGCGTATATTCAGTCAAAGCGGTAAATCCAAAACAAAAAGCTGTGAAAACGCAGTATTAAGGCGTTTTCACAGCTTTTTCAGGTAAAAGCGTTTACTTACGGTATATCAAAGCGCGCTCCTTTAAGGCATCCAGTAAGGAATAGGGAATTTCTAAATTGCCGTACCCCTTACCGATGGCAATAGTGGGTTTGTTTGCGCCGTGGAAGTCACTGCCGCCCGATAAAAGTAGTCCGAGCGTTTGTGCAAAGGCGCGGAAGGTCGTTTCCATTTCGGGTGTGAACTCGGTATAGTAGCCCTCTACGGCATCAAGACCGTATCCTTTCAAGGTTTTCATATAGGTGAAAAGGGCATCGTCCGAAAGCTTGATGAGGTGGGGATGGCAAAGCACTGAAACACCGCCTGCCTTGTGAATGATCTCGATTGCTTCACGGTCGGTGAGGACGTGTCCGCCGACGTAGGCAGGCTTGCCTGAGGCGAGATAGCGGTCAAATGCTTCTTTGACCGAACCAACGTATCCTTTTTGTACTAAGACTTTGGCAAAATGTGCGCGCCCGATCACGTCACCGCCTGCAATAGCGGCGACCTCCTCAAAGCTTACGGGCATACCGAGGGCGGTAAGTTTTCGCGCTGTTCCCAAG
>CAZMAF010000011.1:0-35439 GCA_964564225.1 uncultured Lachnospiraceae bacterium | reverse complement strand
GGGCGCAGGATATTTGAGAGGAGCTGACCTTAGTACGAGAGGACCGGGTCGGACGTACCTCCGGTGCACCAGTTGTTCTGCCAAGGGCATAGCTGGGTAGCCGCGTACGGGAGTGATAAACGCTGAAGGCATCTAAGCGTGAAACATGCTTCAAGATAAGATATCCCACAGGAACAACCTGGTAAGGTCGCTTGTAGACTACAAGCTTGATAGGTCGGAGGTGTACGCACAGCAATGTGTTCAGCTGACCGATACTAATTGACCGAGGACTTGAACTGATTGTTCATTTTCCATCTTTTACGATGTGTTCCAAGCGTCTTGTTCGTGTCTTTGTTCGGTTTTTAATGACCATTTGCAAAACAACGTAAAAATCAGCCTTCGTGATTTCACGAAGGCTTTTTAGTCCTTTCGGAAAAGCTTTCCCTGATAAATCAAAATTCCTGATAAATCAAAATTTGCATAGTTGTTTGTGAAAAATGTAAAATCCGTATCGGTGTTATGCGATACGGATTTTTTGTTTTTATTCTTCTGTTTCAATAGGGTAGCTTTCGGTGAAAATGCGGTCCGCGGACAAGGTAAGCGTGATATGGCGGCTCTCGGTTGAAAGATCGTAAGCGGCGTTCACGTTGCCCTCGACGGTATAGATTTTGGAAATGCGGTTATTTCTTGAGTCGGTCAGGTAGCATTTGAGAACGTAGGGTGTGTCACCTGAAGGGATCCCTTCGCGCTGAATAGTCTTTTCGCCCGAGAACTTGAGGGTTGTGCCGTCGTAGGTCGCTTCCTTGTAAGCGACTGTCGAGCGTTTTTTGTCGGAAACGAAGACGAACGTAAAGCGGTATGCTTCGCCCTCATTGAGAAGAACGGAGGGCTCGATTGATGCAGTGAGCGTTGAAAGGTTCAGACTGTTTGTTTCTGTGTCAAAGGAAGCGGCTCCGTCCATTGAGAAATCGAGAAATTCAAAGTAGGCGTATTCGGGATTCTGGTCTTTGAATGCCTTGATGGGCGCTTTGATCTCTTTCATAATTTCGCTATGAGTAATACTGTTGTAAGCGAGATTATTTACGATACTTTCGTAGTCTTCGCGGCTGATCTCACAACCGAAAAAGCCTTGTGTGAGGGGCATTGCGGCGACCTTTTCATCTTTTTCTTCAATGACTGAAAACAGCATATCGCGCACATCGGTGCGGACGGTTACGCCGAGATGCTCAGCAAGCTGGTTAAGATAGTGCTTGGCATCGTCGCGTGTCCAATGGATATCCTGTTGTCTGAATTCGTTGCTCGGCTTGAACATCATAAGCGGTGTGAGCTGCCATGCGTAGCTCAGATTGAAATAGAATCCCTCGCGGTTCAAAAATTCGGGGTTCAGAGGGTGTCCGTTGGGATAAAAATAGAAATCGCCCTTCGGGGTCGTTAAGGTGAGAAGACTGTTATTGTCGCTGCTTTCGAGTTTTTCCCAATTATCGAAGATTTCTATCGAAAAATAATAGTTGTCGATTCCCGACCATTCGGCAGCAAAGCGCTGGTTGGGAAAGTAGAGCTTGCCCCCATCGGAGGTGAGTTCAACGGTATAGCCTTCCTTGTCGTAGGAAAGAAGATATTCCATACAGTAAAAGACGGTTTTTACGTTGCCGTTTTCGTCTCTAACAGTATTGTATACGGGATAGATTTTTGCCCACGCTTTCGTTTGGATGTCGGTAACGGTCATTTCGCTTTCGGTTTTTGATTGAAAGACCGAAACGTAGTAGGAATCCTCAAGATAATGTACCGATGAGGTTCCGGTGACTTCGTCGGGCGTTACGGTCAGAGAGTACCCGTCGACCTTCATTTTATGATCAATATTGTAGCCGATCGAAAAGCTGCTGTAACCGTATGAACCGGAATAGTTGTCGTGAAGCGTTTCGACAGTTACGACGTCGGCGTTCACATCGTAGTGGATGCGGTAGCGATAGTTGGAGCTGGTTGGCGTGAGTCCGGGTGGAATGGGGAGCGTAATGGCAGGATTTTCTTCGACCCACACGTCAAGTTCTTTACAGGTAGCGAGCGCATCTGCCTTCAGCGTCTTGATTGAGTTTACGAAGTTATCGATACGGTTGAAATTGACGACACGGTTTAAACCGCTGTATTGACTGTCAGTACTCGTGGGGTCAAAATCCTCGGGCAGATGGTCCTCATGCCAGAAGATACCGTCGCCGTCGATTCTGTCGTCATCATCCATATAATAATAGATCGGTGTTGTGTCGTCGGCGTTCATTGACGAAATACCGGACGAAAAGGTTGCGAGAGCCTCGCTGTACAAGGGCATGCTGTCAACCTCGTTGGCAAGATCGGTCGCTACCGTCATAAGCGTTGAGCTTGGTTCGTTTGATTCTGTCGGTGGCAGATCGGAGCCACAGGCAGCGAAGCCCAGGAGTAAGGCCGCTGCCATTAAGAGTGAGAAAAGACGCTTCATTTTATTCTCCGTTTCTCAAGATTATTATCCCGTTTGCGGGATAGGTTGTTGGTTTCGTTTACAATTCAGATCAAAAGTGATTTTATAAAATCTCTTATTTCAAAATTCGAGTCAAACATGGCGTCGTTCAGCATGGCGGCGGTGAGCGTTTTCGCCTTGTGGAGCTGACGGAGGGCTTCCTTGCGACAATTTGAGCAAAAGGTGTTGCGATAAACGAAGGCGAGCGCCTCGTGGGGCGGGGTAAAACCGTCTTTTTCCATGTGGAGCAGAGAAAGATGGACGGCGTGCCAGCCGTTCATATCTTTTGGGTCGACGGTGATTTGTTTGAGTTCGTAGACGACCTCAAACTGATCCTCTTCCTCGTAATTTTTCATAACGATCGGCAGCAGTTTTGCGGGCGCGCTTTCAAGACGGTCGAGAGCCCACTTGCGAAGTTTGGGGTGGCGTATCTTGCTGAGTGCTAAAAGAGCGTCCTCGACTTTGTTGGCATCCTTACAGTGATCAACCATTGCCATAAATGCCGTCGGATCGCTTGTCTCATCGGCGAGCTTACTGTGCGTGGGTGTATGATAGATTTTGACGTTTTCAGAAGGGGAGGGCGCGGACATAATGTCGAGGATGAGGTCTTCCGTATATTCTTCGTTTTGTGATCGGGCATTATCCTCGGGCGCTTTGCAGAAATCGGGATAATATATCTTCAGATAGGCAACGATGGCACTGTCGTTGAGCATAGTTTTTATTTTGGAGCGGTGATCGCTTGCCACGAGGTCGTGAAACTGATCGAAATCGTAATCGGTATAAATGGGATTATCGCGCAGAATTTTGCCGACGTCGCGGATCACGTCGATGGGATCGGCAAGATTTTTCTCGCAAAGCGTGATGCTCAGTTGTTCGTAAGCATCGCGTTCGGGGAAAAAGAGGTCGGGGCGCGCATCACGCTGCAAAAGATGCTGATAGAGCGCATCGTATTCGGCAATAAGCGCGCACAAAGCATCGTAGCTTTCGTCCTGTGCGAAAAGCGCGAGAAGCTCAGAAAGAAAGTTGAAATCGTCGTCGGTCGGCGCAGGATTGTGGGCGCAGTTTGCGTCTTCCGGGTCTTCTTTGCTATTTTCATTTCGCGGATGAAGAACAGAGGAAAATCGAAATTCCCTGATCGCCGCGATAAGATACGGTTTGGGATTTTGCGTCAGCAAAAGAAGCTCGTAAATATAGGGCGCGCGTGTGCCTTCGCATTGGGGATCAAAGGCTGTTGAGCGTGTGGCGGCGTTCAATAGGACGTTGTGAAAGCGTTCAGAAGCTCCTTCTTCGCACAGTGCGTGATAACAGCTGCCTTTACCGCGCAGAAGCTCTTTATAGAACTCAATGACCGGCATCATGGGGTATTACCTCCTGCGAAGCGTATGCCATAGAGTTTTCCGTCTTCGGCACGTGTGATAAGGACGTTTCCAAGCGTATTATGACAGTGAGGGAAGCAATCAACGTAAACCGAAATGAAGTTGGCAGTATGTCCGATGGCAAAACCGCCTTTTTCTTCTTCAAAGAGTACGGTGACGGTTTTGCCTATATAGTCTGCGATAACGCTTGCCGTTGATTGTTTGACGATAACGGTAAGCGCTTTTTCACGGGCAGATTTTACGTCGGACGGAATCTGGTCCGGCATTGTCGCCGCTTCGGTATCGGGACGGGGAGAAAAGGCGAAAATATGGCAGTCGAGCAGGCGTATTTTTTTAAGAAATGCCGCGGTTTCGTTGAAATCCTCGTTGGTTTCGCCGGGAAAGCCGACGATAATATCGGCGGTGAAGGTTACGTCGGGTATGGCTGCACGGAGTTTTTCAATGCGCGCACTGATCATTTCGGCGTTTGATTTTCGCCGCATGGCGGCGAGAGTTTTGGAGCAACCTGATTGCAAGGACAGGTGGAAATGATGGCAGAGGCGGTCAAGGCGGGAAAGGCGTGCGATGGTTTCGTCACGGAAAAAAGCGGGATCAAGCGAGCCGAGGCGCAGTCTGCCGACACCCTCGAGACGGTCGAGCTTTTCGAGCAGGGTGACGAGATCGGTGCCGATATCTTTGCCGTAATCAGAGGTTTCGATGCCCGTGAGGACAATCTCACGATAGCCGCCTGCGATAAGCCTTTTGGCTTCGGCGATGACGTCGGCAGGTGGCTTTGATCGCACACCGCCCCGCGCTTTTTTGATGATGCAATAGGCGCAGTGTGAGTCACAGCCGTCCTCAATTTTGATATAGGCGCGCGTGCGCTCGCTCTTGACGATGGTCATTGGCTCGAAGGCTGTCAGAGAAAAGCTCTCTTTGGGGCAGTTTTCGCGCAAAGCTCCTTCACGGTGAGCGAGGATTGCCTCAACAATTGCCATTTTATTACCATTGCCGCAGAGAAAGGATACGCCTTTGATCGAAGAAAAGGTTTCGGGACGAAGCTGTACTGCGCATCCCGTGACGGCGATAAACGCACCGTTGTTTTCTTTGATCGCACGGCGCACCATCTGACGCGCCTTGCGTTCGCCCTCGGTTGTGACGGCGCAGGTGTTGATGACGACGGCATCGGTTTTTTTGCCAAAGGGAAGTGTCAGAATCCCCTCTTTTTCAAGAAGTTCCGAAATCGCTTCGCTTTCGTATTGATTGACCTTGCAGCCGAGCGTGATAAACGAAACGGTCATGTCCTATCTCCTTTCACGTGTGATGGGTATAGTATAACATAAAAATCGGAAAGAGTAAAGGGGAATTTTTACGGTTTCTGAAAAACTAAGGGTTGGCCGTTGTTGAACTATGACCGATCAGAAAGCTTATAAAAATTTTCTTTATTTGTATCGGATTTTTCAAATGACGGTTTGTTTTTTAAAAAAGTTAAGAACAATATTGTTTTTTTGTTTGAAATATGTTATAGTATAGATAATCGTTCTTGATAAAACCGTATTGCGGAGCGTTGCGTTTCAAATATCGGTTTGTCTGGGATGATACTCGGGTAATTATATAGAACAAGGAGTATAAAATGTCGGATAAGGCAGTTTATAAAAATGATTCGGATATTAATTTTGCGATACCGGAAACGAAAAGACCGCCGATTTATACTTCAATGAAGTATTGGGGGAAAAAACCGCATAACGTTTGGTTTGAATATATTTCTACCTACGTTCCCGAGGGCGGCATTTATTTAGACCCGTTTGCAGGGAGCGGCATGTCCGGTATTGAGGCGATCAGGGCGGGCAGGAAAGCAATCTGCTTGGACGTGAATCCTCTGACTTCGTTTGTTTTTGACGTGTATTGCTCTGATTTTGACCGCTCTGAATTTGAGCGTGCGGCAAAAGCGATTTACGGTGTAGTTTCAAATTGCGATACGTATACCGACTGTTTCACGTATGAAACGGGATATATATTACATAATACGAAATATCATAAAAACGTACCGTATGAGCTTTGCTTCGTATCGGTATCCGGAAATGAGAAATTTGAGCGCGCGCCAACCGGAACAGATTTGCAAAAAAATGAGGAAAGCAAGAACATTCAAATTGTAACCGAATATCCCGGGAAAGAATTCAGAAAAGCAAGTGCGTACGGGAATGCTTTTTTGACGGCAATGGGTAAAACCTATGATGGTTTGTTTACCCGGAAGAATCTGGCGGTATTAAGTATTATTTTCGATGAGATCATCAGGATTGATGACTGCAATTTGAAGAAGCAGCTGTTATTTGCTTTTATTCAAACGGTACATCTTTGCTGTAAGATGTGTGTGCCCCGCAGTAAAAAAACGAAACGCGATTATTCCACGAGCTGGGGGCGTTCCGCTTATTTTGCCGCGTCCAATTCCATGGAAATGAATCCTTTGTTGGTTTTTTACAATAACTGTATCGGTAAACAATCGGTCAGCAGCGCTTTGTCTTTCTTGAAATCCTACGTCGGTAGTATTAAAGGAAAAAATATCACCGATGCCTCCGGAATTGATCTTAGCGAAGATTACGATCTTTGGTACGGTATAAAAGATTCAAAACGGTTGGCAGAGTTTATTGCAGAAGGTACGGTGGATTTCGTTTTAACCGATCCTCCTTACGGTGGTCTTGTACCGTATCTTGATTTGAGTTATATCTGGTTGGCTTGGCTTGAATTGTACGATCCTGTTTATAATCCCGATTACGGTCTTGAAATATCGGTAAATTCAGAAAAAACGCACTTGGATTTCAGAAACGATATGGCAGAGGTTTTGTCGCAGATTAAAATGGTATCAAAGCCCGACGCGAAGCTCGTGCTGACCTTTAATAATAAAGAACCAAAGATCTGGAGTTCATTGCTCGGCGCAATTTTTGATTCGGGATACTTGGTTGAAAGGGTTATTCATCAGCAAAATTTAAGAAGCGGTGAATCTAATGTTGTCGATAAATACGGAACGTCTGCCACGGATTTTTATATTCGTTGTGTGAAAAAAGACGAGGCGGCGACAGTATTGCCTGTTGAGGTTTCAGAAGATTATATTTGCGGTATTGCGGAAGATATTATTGCCGGAAGAGCTGAGCCCACACCGTATCAGATTTTATTGAACGGTATTATTACAAAATTATCGGGTCTCCCCAATGCGTTTGAAAATACTGATCATGCTTTGAAAGTGATTTTACAGAATAGCGGCCGTTTTGAAACGATAGAAAATAAAGACACCTTATCCGGAACGTATTGGTGGATAAAGGGAATGGACTATTGCGCGGATAACGGTCAAACCTTAACAAACAGAATCAGAGCGTTATTGCAGAGGATTTTTGAAGAAACCGATTTAATTCTGCATTCCGAGCTGTTAAAAAGTATATACAGAGAATTTCCGAACGGTTTAATGCCTGACAGCGTTGCGTTGGAAAGATTGATTTCAGAATGTGCAGATAGAAAAGGTGCGTTATGGAGAAAAAAATAACAGAACAGTCAGATAATAACGGAAAGTACGATGAAAGAAACAGAGTCAATGATTTGACCGGAAAAGAGTGGCTTCTGTCTACAAAATCTTTTTTCTTATCGACAAGATGCGCCGATGATAAAGATGCTTTTGCGCATCCCGCGCCATTTTTGATAAAAGACGTGGAGCGGTTGATTGCTGCGTTTACCAAAAAAGAAATGACGGTTTTCGATCCTTTTTTGGGGTCGGGAACGACGGCAATTGCTTCCTTTAATCTTGGCAGAAAATGCGTGGGTATAGACTTAAGCGAGGAATACCGGGCATTGGCGTTTGAGAGATTTTCCAAAAAGGGAATGATTGAGGGACGGGATTTCAGATATATTCTCGGAGATTCATTGGTTGAAAGTGCAAACGTTGGCGAAGTTGATTATATCATAACGTCTCCGCCCTATCACAATATTTTAAAAAATAATTCCAAGGGGCTAAGAGAAGATAAATCGGAAAAAGGGTATCGTTCGGGGTCCCGTATCGGGGTAGAGTATTATTCGGACAAAGAAAACGATCTTGGCAATCAGGCTTCGTATGAGGATTTTTTGAACCTCTTTGAACAAATTATGACGAAGGCGTATCACCGGCTTGGAAATAAAAAATACTGTTCTGTTATTATCAGTGATTTCACTGTGGATAAAGAAGAAATATGCGTACAGGGCGATATTGTCCGCGTCATGAAAAACGCGGGATTTAAGTTTGTGGGTACAATTATTATGCTGCAAGATAATAAGCCGCTCTATCCGTTTGGATATCCCTATAAATTCAAGATAAATCATATGCATCAGAACGTGATAAACTTTATCAAGGAGGAATAATATGGGCAACGGTATTTCGGAATATTATGAGCCATATCGAATAACAATTTCCAATTTTGAGAAATTTCATAATCAAGTGATCAATATGCCTCGCCCGACGTTTACAGAAATTCCTCAGATTATCAGGTTGTTGAAAAGCTTGGCGGAATATGTTTTGCTGATAGATAACGCCATATTGCGAGAGCCGATGCAGGCAAAGAACGTATATGGGGAGATTTATCATAATTATCGTCTCGGGATTATTCCCGAGAAAAACAGAAACGAGTTTTTTGAAAGAACGTATTTACGGCATTCCGTTCCGTTTGAGTCGTTATATCGTGATATTGGCAGACGTTTCAGACATTATACGGAGTTACTGTCGTTTTTTGATATTTTCAAAAGCGTCGGAGGACGAAAAAACCGATTTGATATGGACGCGCTGTATGAATTGGTGTTAACGCCCGAGGAGTTACTGTTTGACGTTTTCCGAAGCAAGCTTCTGGATTTGAATATTAAAAATAACAGTCATATCAACAGTTTACAGGGGATCACTGTATCTTCCCGTGCCGACTACCGTCCCGCAAGAGCGATCATTCGATATTTGAATGACATTGGGCGGAAGGCGACGGAATTTGAGATAGCCGTTTTGTTTGGGCGGGTTGACGAGGTACAAGGCGAAACGGAAATTCTGGAACGGGGCTTGTCGATCGGTAAACTTCTTCCCTTGACCGTTGAACGGCAAATCGAGTATTTTTTCAGCGCGATGGGGTGGATGAACGCCAAGCGACAGCGGTTTCAGTATGCGCCGTCTCAGCAACCGTTTTTTAAATTTAAAACCTTCCTGATTTTAATGGATACGTTTGATCTGATTCGTTATACAAACGGGACTGTTGAATTGACGGAATACAGTAAATCGTTGATGAAAGACAATATTCCGATAGACGTTCTGGATTTGGAAAAATTGCTTGTGCTTATTGATGATGATAACGAAGATTCCAGTGCTTTGCAGGATATTATTTTAAGAAAGCGTACTGCCGCCATTACCGAAGCGATACAATCGGATGGCTTGCTGGTGGAAAGATTGAATCTGAGAAGTATACGAAATCCTGTTATCAAGCATAACAAACGCGTTCGGAACCGTCTGATTACCGAGCTTGCCAAAATAAAAGCAAATTATATGGATGAGGTAACGGGTGCTCCTACGTTTGAAGGTAAAAACGGTCAGAATTACGTGGAGGCGCATCATATCATAGAATTTAACGGTGAGAACGGACCGGATATAACCGAAAATCTGATTTGTTTGGGCCCTCAAAATCATGCGTGCATACATAGAGGCTCTGAAAATGCGGTGGCGGATTTCTTTAATACTTGCAAAACCCGCGGCGTGATTACCTTTGAGCGCTTTAAAAATATATGCGTTAAATATAGGTGCTTAACCAAAGAGCATATACGGATTTTGCTTGCCAAAAAGTTAATATCCAATATAGATGCAACAGAACTGTATGCGCTTGTTGACCGGTACGGTGTTGATCCGACCTTTTTGTCGGCATCGGGAATATCCGCAATAAACGCCGGGAATACCTGATGAAAGTCAGAAAGCTTAATATCTTGACAGACCTTGTTTTAAAGTGTTACAATAATGCAGGATAGTTTATATTTCAAGGAGTTTTTATGTTAAAACGGTTTCTTGCATATTACAAGCCGCACAGGGTGCTTCTGACACTTGACATGCTTGCCTCGGTCTTGGTGGCGCTGATTGCGATTGTTTATCCGATTATTACGCGTGAGATGTTGGGTGATTACATTCCCAATCAGCGTTACCGTATGATCGTGATCGCGGGAGCGGGACTTCTCGGCATTTATTTCATCCGTATGCTTCTCAATTATTTTGTGCAGTACTACGGACACATGATGGGTGTCAGGATGCAGGCGCAGATGCGCTCGGATATGTTCAATCATCTTGAAAAGCTGCCTTTTTCCTTCTATGATAATCATGAAACGGGTAAGATCATGTCGCGTATGACAAATGACCTGATGGACATCAGTGAGCTTGCGCATCACGGCCCTGAAAATCTTTTGATTTCCTCGGTGTCGATCGTGGTATCCTGTGCTTATCTTGCTACGATTGATTGGCGGCTTACCCTCATTGTGTTTCTTTGCGTACCGCTTCTTGCTGCCATTGCGGGTACGCTTCGTAAACGTATGCGCAGCGCTTTTATGCGCTCGCGGCAGTCGGTTGCTGAGATCAACGCTTCGCTTGAGAGCAGCATTTCGGGCATTCGCGTGACGAAGGCGTTTAATAATGCCGAAAAGGAACGTGAAAAGTTTGAGGAGGGCAATGCTTCCTTTGTGACGGCGCGCCGTGATGCCTATAAGGCAATGGGGCAGTTTCACTCGGCGACTGCCTTTGTGACTGATATTTTCAACGTGGTGCTTCTCATTGCGGGCGGTCTTTTCGTCTATAACGGCATCATTGATTTTGCCGACTATTCGGCGTTCTTTCTTGCAGTCAACATCTTCATTTCGCCCGTGATGACACTGATTAATTTCACCGAGCAGTATCAGAACGGCGTGACGGGTTTTGCGCGTTTTCTTGAAATTATGGATGCCGTCCCCGAAAGCGATGCCGAGGGTGCTGTTGATGCGGGCGAGCTTTCGGGCGAGATTGAGCTTCGCAATGTGGTTTATGCCTACGACGGTGAGAAGGACGTTCTGAACGGTATTTCGCTCACAGTGAAAAAAGGGCATAAGTTTGCGCTCGTTGGCCCGTCGGGCGGCGGAAAAACGACGATCTGTCATTTGATTCCGCATTTTTATAAGCTGACATCGGGTGAGATTCTGATTGACGGCAGAGACATTCGTGAATTTACCGCCGAGTCCCTTCGCCGCAACATCGGCATCGTTCAGCAGGACATTTATTTATTCAATGCTTCCATCCGTGACAACATTCTGTACGGCAGACCGGATGCGAGCGAGGAGGAGGTTGTCGAGGCGGCAAAGCGCGCCAATATTCACGAGTATATTATGACGCTGGATAAGGGCTACGACACAGTTATCGGCGAGCGCGGCGTGCGCCTTTCGGGCGGACAGAAGCAACGCCTTTCGATCGCGCGCGTTTTCCTGAAAAATCCGCCGATTCTTATTCTTGACGAGGCGACGAGTGCCCTTGATAACACCACTGAAATTCTCATTCAGGCGGCTCTTGACGAGCTTTGCGAGGGCAGAACGACATTTGTCGTGGCGCACCGCCTTTCGACCATCAAAAACGCCGACGAGATCGCCGTGATCGCGGGCGGGCTCGTTGTTGAGCAGGGTACGCACGATGCGCTTGTCGCGGAGGGCGGTATCTACGCCGACCTTTACAAGCTCCAATTCCGCGCGAACGGGTGAAAACGGTACGCGGGGCTTTCTACGTTGTTTTGAAGCTTTTTGAATGGGATATTGAATAAGGCCATGAAAGGCTTATTCAGGGGCTTTTTCTTGAAACCTCCGCACACCGATAACTCCCGATTTGTTGTGTGTTACACATAAAAAAGGGGCTGTCTCATAGCATTAACAAATTGTGAATATTTTGTGCATCCCCAACAAAAAAATCAAGGGCATTCAAATTATGCCCTTGATTTTTTTGTTGCTTTTGTATATAGTCCTATCTTAAAAATTCAATTTGAGACAGCCTCTTTTTTACGGTTGTTTATGATTTACCGTTACGCAAATCGTCGGTGAGGAGCAGGATGAAAGCAATAACAAGCAGAGGGAGCGCGCCGAGGATAGCGAGCGTGCCGAAGAAATTGCAGAGCAGGGTGGAAACGATGCCGCCGATGAGGAAAAAGGCGAGCATTGCGCCATGCATCAGAAAACGGTGACGGGCGACGCGGTCTTTTTCGACTGCGGCATGCACAAGATTTGAACCCGTTTCTCTGACGTGCGCCGTGACGAAGGTGGTTGCCATCGGAATTCCTTCGTTCTGACGGAAGGTATTGAACTGCATGGAGGTGATAAAGGAAAGTGCGATCTGCGCGTAAAAATGCGGCACGGTTTCGGGTAGAAGCGCAAGGATGATGACGGCAATCGTCTCAAAGCCGATGAGCAGGCTGGAAAACGAAACGCGCCTTGGCTTTTTCTTGAGTTTGCCGAGCGCTTCCGACAGGAGTATGCCGCTAAAATATGCGGTAATGGGAATGAGGAGTCTGCCGACGGCGGCAAAATCGAGCTTTGCAATTGCCATTGACAGCAGTACGACGTTGGCGGTCTGGGCGTTACAGAAGATGCCGCCTCTGACCGAGTATGTATACGCGCCGAAGAATCCTCCGACGGCGATGAGCAGCCAGAAAAGATAGCGGCGCTCGCGCATCGGAAAGGGCGCGGTTTTAGAGGTTCTGGCAGTATTCATCATTCAATCGGGCTGAAATCCTCCGCGCCGTGCTTGCAGATCGGGCAGATGAAGTCGGCGGGCAACGGATCGCCCTCGTAAACATAGCCGCAGATGTCGCAGACGTAGCCTTTTTTGCCTTTGGCATTGGGTTGAGGCTTTACGTTTTTGTGATAATAGGCGTAGGTCATTGAGGGGGTGTCGGAAATCACACGCGCTTCGTCAACCGTGCAGATAAACGTGCCGTGCGTGTCGACGTCGATATACGAATCAACCGTGAGCGAGAGATAGGCGTTGATATACGCGGGAAGAACGGCAAGACCGTTTTCGCTTCTTTCGGGAGTAATGCCCCTGAATTTATCCGCGTTTCTGCCGCTGATAAAGCCGAAGCGCTCGAAAAGCGAGAAGGGCGCGTCGGTTGAGAGGCAGTTAACGTTCATTTTGCCGGTTTTCATGATGACGTGATGCGAATAGCTTTCCTTGTTGATCGTGACAGCGATGCGGTTGGGGGTGTTCGTGACCTGAACAACGGTGTTGACGACGAGTCCGTTATCGCGCCCGTTATCTTGCGAGGTGACGACGTAAAGACCGTAGCCGAGCTTGAAGAACGCAGTTGTATCGTTTTTGGCAGGATCGGGGGCGGTATAGCCCTGACAAAGCTCGGTTGCCATAGACTCAATGGTATTGTAACTTTCTGCCTTCATTGCCGATCGGACGGTGAGGGTTTCGGCGGTATAGGTGATGTTTTTGCTCTTTTCAAGCATACCGCGCATAATTTTGGCGGCAAGGGGCGCCCACGAGCCGTTTTCGATCAGGGCGATTGTGCGATCGCGGTAGCCGCGTTCGGTGAGATGCTCGATAAAGGTGCGCATGAAGGGAAAGATATCGCCGTTATAGGTGGTGGTGGCAAGGACGAGCTTCGGGTAAGCGAAGGCGGCGGCAACCGCTTGTGAAAGGTCGCAGCGGGCGAGGTCGTAAAGTACGACTTCGGGCGCGCCTTTTTTGCGAAGCGTGTCGGCGAGTGCCCTGACCGCTTTTTCGGTGTTGCCGTATATCGACGTATAGGCGAGTACAACACCTTCTTTTTCGGGGCGGTAGCTCGACCACGTGTCATAGAGCGAAAGATAGTGCGAAAGCTTTTCCTTGAGAATCGGCCCGTGCAGCGGGCAGATGATGGCGATATCGAGCGCCGATGCCGCTTTCAGAAGCGACTGTACCTGTGCGCCGTATTTGCCGACGATGCCGATATAGTAGCGGCGCGCCTCGTCATCCCATGCTTCATTGGCGTCGAGCGTGCCGAATTTGCCGAAGCCGTCTGCCGAAAAGAGAATGCGATCGGTATCATCGTAGGTAACCATAACCTCGGGCCAATGTACCATCGGCGCGAAGATGAAGGTGAGCGTGTGTTTGCCGAGCGGGAGTTTACCGCCGTTTTCAATCGTAAGCTTGCGGTTTTCGAGCGAGAGGGTTTCAAAAAATGCGGTCATCATAGCGAACGCCTTGGCGTTTGCGACGACTGTGGCGTTCGGATATGCCGCTGCGAATGCGCCGATGCTTGCCGAATGGTCGGGTTCCATGTGCTGTACGATGAGATAATCGGGCTGTCTGCCGTCCAGGGCGTTGGCAAGATTGTCGAGCCACTGTTGTGTAAAGCCCTTATCAACCGTATCCATAACGGCGATCTTTTCGTCCAGAATGACATAGGAATTATATGACATACCGTTTGGCACGGAATATTGACCTTCAAACAGATCAATCGTGCGGTCGTTTACGCCGATATAACGGACGTCGTTTGTAATCATAAGAGTAGCCTCACTTTATTTTAAAGTATTACTGTTGACAGTATAGCATACTTTTTTTGTAAAATCAAGAACAATTCCTAAATCAGTTGAATTTTTTATGATTTTTCAGGAAAAGATTCGTTCCGGATGCCGTTTGTTTTTGGACTGCGGAGGTATTTTTATATAAACAGTTTATCCAGAGGGGATATTTTTTATATAAATTTATATAAAATTGATAAAAGTTTACAAAATGGTCGCAAAAAAGGGTAGACAGGCGGGGTGTTGTTTGCTATAATAAATCTGTTATGTGTAAATATTTTTATAGGAGTATTCGTTTATGAAAATACGTCATGTGTTGTCTTTTCTTCTTGCTGTTGTTATGTTGACGGTATCGCTGGCATCCTGCTTGGGCGAGGCTGTGACGACCGAGACTACGACGAATGAAGAAACGACTACTACGGTAAAGTCGGGTGAATCGTCCGATCCTACGGTAGATTCTGACGATTGGTTAAGCGGTTATCTTGACAAGATGCCTACTTTCGTTATTAATACCGAAGGAAGTGCGCCTATCGTGTCGAAGGAAGAGTATCTCGGCGCTACGATTACGGTAAATTCGACCGAAGAAGCGTATAATATCAAGAATGCCGATATTGAGATCCGCGGGCGAGGCAACTATACGTGGACCAGCACGGCAAAGAAGTCCTACCGTATTAAATTTGCCGAAAAGGTCAATTTGCTCGGTCAGGGCGGCGGTCCTGCAAGAAGCTGGACACTTCTTGCCGTACACTGCGATCAGTCGCTTTTACGCACGGCGGCGGCTTTGACTCTGGCATCGAAAATGCCCGGTATTTCGTATTCCTCGTCGGTGCGGTTTGTCCGCCTTTTGCTGAACGGTGAGTATATGGGTGTTTATCAGGTGTCCGAGCAGATGCAGGTACAGGAGTACCGTGTTAACATTGACGATACCATTACCGAAGGCAAGGAAATCGGTTTTCTCGTGGAGCTTGACAAGCGGGCAAGCGACGTTCCCATTTACGATGGCTTTGGCAATTCTTACGAGCTGAAGAGCGAGTATTACAGCGCAGAACAGCTTCGCTACATTTCCGATTGCTTATGGACGGCGTTTGAGGCGATTACGACGGGTGATAAGGACTATATTTCGGAGTATATTGATCTGGAGTCGGTTGTGGATGCTTATATCGTTGAAGAGCTTTTCAAAAATCTCGACGTGGGATGGGGCTCGTTTTATATGTATCAGGACGTAGGCGACAAGCTTCATTTCGGCCCTCTTTGGGACTTTGACCTTTCGGCAGGCAACGCCGACCCCGACAACGGTGACCAGAATTTTTCCAAGCCGCAATATATTTACGTTGGGGATACGACCTGTAATTATCAGCAGAGTCACAGTTGGTTCAAGATACTTTGTGAATTCGATTGGTTTAATGATATGATCAAGGAGCGTTGGTTTGCGCTTTCTGATATTATCAACGAAGTGCCTTCCTACGTACGCCGTGTTGCCGCGCTTTATTCGAGTGAATTTGATGAGAATTTTGTGCGTTGGCCTATCTTTGGTAGCAAGATCAACCGCGAGCCTGTTCAGGTCAGAGCGCTCAGGTCGCACGATGCGCACGCTGAGTACTTGGCATGGTGGCTCGAGCAGAGAATTTCTTGGTTGAACAATTACTATAACGGCGAGGTTTCGGCCGATTCTGCGGGTGACAGCTCGACGAGCGATTACACCTTTACGGGCGGCAACGGTACGAAAAGCAATCCCTATCTTGTCGCGACCGCAAAAGATTTCTACGAGTTTACGACGGCGATGCTGTTCGGCGAGAAGTTTTCGAATCAGTATTTCAAGCAGACGGCAGATATTGATATGAGCGGTTATGTCGGCTATAACGGCATTGGTTCAAGCGGTACGTTCGCCGGAACGTATAACGGTAACGGTTACGGTATTACGGTGACGATCGAGGGCTCGGATGAATGCATATTCCCCTATGTGACGGGCACGGTGATGAATCTTGTTACTTACGGCTCAATCAATAATTCTCAGCAGGCGGCAGGCATTACGCGTTCTGTCAGAAAAACGGGCGTGATCGTTAACTGCGCTTCGTATATAACGTTGACCTCGTCCACACAGGCGGCAGGTATTGTGGCATCCAATCAGGAGGGCGGCGGTACGGTCTCCGGCTGCTTCTTCGGCGGCGTGATCGACTGCAGCAAAAAAACGGGCGCGATCAATTATTTTATAGACGGCAGAGGCGGCGAGTTCAGCTATAACTACTGTCTGAATACGACGGTCGGTAATTCGGTCGGTAACGAAACGATTGTCAATAGCTCCGATTTGTCTTCAACGGTAAAGGCAATGAACGGTAACCTCTCGAAGCTTTCGGGCGGTGTTGACGATTCGCTGCTTTGCGAGTGGAAGCAGTCGAATGGAAAGCTTGTCCTGATTTCCAAATAAAACAATTAAACCGATCGCTTTTTCCTTGCGGGAAAGCGGTCGGTTTTCGCTTGTGTTCCGATTTTCTGCCGTTATGCGCGGTATCTTGATTCGAGGACGATCTCGATCATGGTGAGCGGATGTCCTTCGGCTTCGTTATCAAAGGAAAGAATGAGTGTGCGTTTGGTGTTTACAGAACCTGTATCGGTCATATAGCGTGTTTCGTCGGTGAAACGGATCTGATAAATATAGGGATAACCGGTTACCGACTCGTCCTTTGTCATATCGCGGAAGAGAATGCGCGCACCGTTTTTTTCGGCAAGCACCATTTCGTAGGAATAGTCGCCGCTTGCCGTGAACGTTGAGAGCGCTTTGGTATTGCCTATTAATGCCTCAAGTGTGTCGGCGAGGCTTGTTCCCATTGTGATATTGTGGGGAAGCGTTAAGCCGTCGAGCGCCATGCGGGTGACGAATTGCTGATAGGTCGTTGCGTATTTGCCGTCTGTTTCGACTTTCGTTTTGCTTGTCATGATAAGGGTGTCGTTTTCGTTGGTTTTGTGTGTCTGGGTGGTATCGCTGACCTCGTAGATCATCAGTTCTTCTGCCGTCGATCCTTCATAAGTGAACTTGCGGGCAAGCGCGAAGAAGTCATCTTGTGTGAGCAATTTTGAAAATCCGAGCGCATCGAGATTTTCTTGGCAGGTTTTGACATTTCGCGCTTCGCAGGCGGTGAAGGAAAAAAGTGCGATAATGGCGAGCAGTATCGAGATAAGGCGTGTTATATGTTTCACGGTGTTACAGTTCCTTTCGCAGTGTATCTATCGGTATTATAGCATAATTCGGGTATTTGTCAAGCGATGACGATTGACAAAAGATGCTTTTTATGGTAAAATTACGGTATCAAGCAGGTGGCGGCAGAGATACTATGGATAGACGTGCCGCCGGATGAGCGGTTTTGAGAACGGGAGGTAATTATGAAGTATAAGATTTTACAGTATGATCCCTATCTTGCGCCTTATGAGCGTGATATTCACTACCGTATGGCGTATTATGCCAAGAAGAAGGAAAACCTTCTTTCGGGCATAGCCGATACGCTTACTTCGTTTGCTGCGGCGTACGATTATTTCGGTTTTCATAAAACCGAGCGCGGCTTCGTTTACCGCGAGTGGGCGCCTGCCGCCGAGCGGTTATATCTGACGGGCGATTTTGCCGATTGGGAGTTAACGCGCTACGAGATGACGCGACTTGAAAACGGCGTTTTCGAGCTTTGGCTTGAAGGGGAAAACCAGCCTCGGTACGGGCAGTATTTACAGACTGTCGTTTTAAAAAACGGCGAGCTTCTGCGGCGGGTTTCGCCTTATGCAACCCGCGTTGTGCAGGACAGCAAAAGCTATCTTTGGTGCGCGCAGTTTGAGGATACGTTCGGGGGCTACGTTTTTCAAAACGAGCGCCCCAGGATGCCGAAAATCCCTTTGATCTACGAATGCCATATCGGTATGGCACAGGAGGAGGGAAGGGTTGGCAGTTACGACGAGTTCAGGGAAAAGATCCTGCCGCGTGTCAAGTCGCTCGGTTATAACGTTTTGCAGATTATGGCGATTATGGAGCATCCCTATTACGGCTCATTCGGGTATCAGGTTTCGAATTTTTACGCGCCTTCCTCGCGGTACGGCGATGCCAATGCGCTGAAGCGACTGATCGACGAGGCGCACGGTATGGGAATTGCCGTTCTTCTTGACGTTGTACATTCTCACGCTGTGAAAAATATTGGCGAGGGCTTGAACTTTTTTGACGGCAGTGATACGCAGTTTTTCCATGCAGGCGAGAGAGGGTATCATCCCGCTTGGGACACCAAGCTTTTTGATTATGGAAAAAACGAGGTTATTCATTTTCTTCTGTCTAATCTTGCTTATTGGCAGAAGGTCTTTCGTTTTGACGGTTTTCGTTTTGACGGCGTGACTTCGATGCTGTATCGCAATCACGGACTTGGCGCGGCGTTCACGAATTACGGCATGTATTTTTCCGCTGACACCGATCTTGATGCCGTGTGCTATCTGATGCTTGCCAATGAGCTTGTTCATGGGATTGATCCTGAGGCTTTGACGATTGCCGAGGATATGTCGGGTATGCCCGGTATTGCGCTTCCGGTCAAAGAGGGCGGTATCGGATTTGACTATCGGCTTTCAATGGGTGTTCCCGATCTTTTTATTAAGCTTCTTAAGGAATGCCGCGACGACGATTGGGATATGGGTATGCTCTGGTATGAGCTTACCAATGCGCGCTATAAGGAAAAGCGGATCGCTTATGCCGAGTCGCACGATCAGGCGCTTGTTGGCGATAAAACCATTATGTTCCGTCTTTGTGATGCGGCGATGTATACGGCGATGAATAAGGCATCGAATGATCCTGTGATCCATCGCGGCATGGCGCTTCACAAAATGATCCGTCTTCTGACAGCAACGCTTGCGGGTGAGGGCTATCTCAATTTTATGGGTAACGAGTTCGGACACCCCGAATGGATTGATTTCCCGCGGGAGGGCAACGGTTGGAGCTATCATTACTGCCGCCGTCAGTGGTCTCTTGCTGATAACGGTCTTTTGCGTTATGGCGAGCTTCAGGCGTTTGATTGCGCGATGGTCGCGCTTTTGAAAAAATATAAGCCGATGCTTTCGCCGAAACAGGAAACGTGGTGTCACAACGGGGATAAGGTGTTGATTTACACAGCGGGGGAGCTTGTGTTCGCTTTCAATTTTCACCCGACGCAATCTTTTACGAGTTATCCTGTGCCTGTTACGAACGAAGGGCGGTATCAGGTCGTTCTGACAAGCGATGCCGCTGCATTTGGCGGTGACGGTCGGGTAGATGAAAAACAGATTTACGAAACGCGCGCGCTTCATACGGGCATTGGTTTCTTTGCGTATCTGCCCTCACGCAGTGTCATTGTCTTCAGACGGCGCAAAATGCGCGCGCCGAAAGCAAAGACGCGAGAATGATCAATATGATAAGAAAGCGGAGGTCACTCGATCGCCGCTTTTTGTCGCGAGGACTTTTTAAAAAAGTTTTCGCTCGGGAATAATCGGACGGTTGAATTTCGGGCTTTATCAATCAGGGCTTGTCTGACGGCGATAATTTCAACGCCGTCGGTAAAACGATCGGGCAGGGTATTGCTTTGGCGGCGAGGACGCCGTTCTTATTAAATTTACAAATCTTTCTGAAATTATTTTTCAAAAAGTGTAGCATTATGGCGAAAAATATGTTATACTGTATGCAGTATGGAGAGTTGTTGCCGTTTTGAAATATGGGTGACCCATATATACTTTCCGGCACAGGCGGTGCTTCACAACTTGAGGTAAGGAGGAGCTTTTATGCTCGATTTGCAAAAGGCAAGTGTTTCAAGACGAATCTCTGCCTTTCTTCTCGATATTATTTTCGTTGCGATTCTCGTGACAGCAGTGGGAACGGCTCTTTCTTTTCTTCTCGGCTTCGACAGACAGATGCAGACGTGGGACGAGCGGGTTCTGTATTACGAAACCGAATACGGCGTTTCTTTTGATCTTTCCGCTGAGGAAAGCGAAACGATGACCGATGCCGAAAAAGCGTATCTGCAAGAGGCGTATGATGCGTTCAGCGAGGACGAAGCGGCGATTCATGCCTACAATATGATGTTTGCGCTTTCCTTTGTGATTCTTTCACTCAGCATTTTCTTTGCGATCCTGATCTGGGAATTTCTACTGCCCCTCTATTTCAAAAATGGGCAGACGCTTGGCAAAAAGGTGTTCGGTATTGCCTTGATGCGTACCGACGGTGTGAGAATTTCAAATTTGTCGCTCTTTGCCCGCGCCATTCTCGGTAAATATACGATTGAAACGATGATCCCCATTATGATGGTGCTTCTTCTTGTCTTTAACGTCGTTGGCATTGTGGGGCTTGTTATCATTGCGGGGCTTCTTCTCTGGCAGCTCGGCATGGTGATTGCTACGCATACCAATTCGATGATCCACGATGCGCTTGCCGTTACGGTTGTGATTGATTTTAACAGTCAGAAAATTTTTGATTCGACCGAGGATATGATTGCCTATAAAAAGCGCATCCACGAGGAACAGGTTGCCAAAAAGGAGTATTGATCCTTTGTAACAATAGAATGATTTAAATTTCAGATAGCGTGAAAGGAATTTATTATGGAAGTAATCTTGCAAAACCTTACCAAGATTTTCCCTCCCCGTAACAAAAAATCGGGCGAAGAGGTTGTCGCGGTCAGCGATTTTACCTACACCATTCCCGACGGTGCGCTCGTCGGCTTGCTTGGCCCTTCGGGTTGCGGAAAATCAACAACGCTGTATATGATCAGCGGTCTTCAGAAGCCCACGAGCGGTAGGATCTTTTTCGGAGAAGATGACGTAACCGAGCTTTCTCCCGAAAACCGCGGTATTGGTCTGGTCTTCCAGAATTATGCGCTATATCCTCACATGACGGTCAAGCAGAACATTTTGTTCCCTTTGCAGAATCTGAAGGGTGAAGATAAGATGACCAAGGATGAAATGCTGGAGCGCGCTTTTGAGGCGGCAAGACTCGTGCAGATTGACGAGCTGATGGAGCGTAAGCCTTCCGAGCTTTCGGGTGGTCAGCAACAGAGAGTTGCCATTGCGCGCGCGCTCGTAAAGATGCCCCGCGTTCTCCTTCTTGATGAGCCGCTTTCCAATCTGGATGCGCGACTTCGTTTGCAGACCCGCGAGGAGATCAGACGTATTCAGAGAGAAACCAAGATCACGACGGTGTTCGTAACGCACGACCAGGAAGAAGCGATGTCGATTTCTGACGTGATTGTTGTAATGAAGCTCGGTGTCGTTCAGCAGGTGGGCAAGCCTCAGGAGATTTACGATAATCCCATCAATCTTTTCGTTGCGAAATTCCTCGGTACGCCTCCGATCAACGTCTTTGAAGGCGTGGTTGAGGGCGGCAAGCTGACGGTCGGCGGCGAAACCGTGCTTGACGTACCCGGTGCGAAGGAGGGAACTGTCTATGTCGGTATCCGTCCCGAAGGCTTTATTCCCGATGCTCAGGGTCCGATGACCTGCAAGCTTTCGAGCGTTGAGGTTATGGGACGTGACGTTTCGATCGTGTCCTCGAATCCCGCGATGCTTTCGCCTGCGATCCGATCGATCGTAGATGCCGATCACCGTGTGGACACTTCGCTTGAAACGGTGCGTTTCACCTTGAAGTCTCATAAAGTATTCCTGTTTGATCACGAAACCGAAGAAAGAATTTATTTCGGCGATCAGCGTTCTTGCGGTGAGGAGAACTGATATGAAGGAATTTTTACGCAAGATCAAGTTCGATAGCTGGAAGGCTTGGATCTATCTTGCTCCCACGATTGTGCTGCTTCTCGTCTTTACGGTATGGCCGATCATCAATACGCTTCGTATGGCGTTCTGGGACGATTACAGCATTATGAAGGAGCTTGGCGGCAGCCTCAGCTACACCTTCGGTATTAAAAATTTCACGAAGGTTATCACGTATAAAGGCTTTATAACCTGTCTTAAGAACACGATGCTTCTGACGGTGCTTACCGTGCCGATCTCGACAATTCTGGCGCTCGTTATTGCGGTTTGTCTGAACTCGATCAAGCCTTTGCAGCGTTTTTTGCAGACGATCTTTTTCCTGCCTTACGTTACCAATTCGATTGCGATCGGCATGGTATTCGAGGCAATGTTTAACATCGTCGGTTACGGCACGTCGAATCCCTCGTACGGTATTATCAACAACATCATCGGCATTTTCGGCATTGAGCCTATTAACTGGATCAATCAGGGTTCGTCTTATGCTGCCAATATTGCCGTTCTGGTTATTTACATCGTATGGAACGCGCTTCCTTTTAAGATTCTCATTCTGCTTGGCGGTCTTCAGAGCGTGAACAAGCAGTATTATGAGGCGGCGAAGATCGACTCGACACCGAGAATTCGCGTCTTTACGAGAATTACCGTTCCGCTTCTTTCGCCCATGATCGCTTACGTCGTAATTACCGGCTTTATCGGCGGCTTCAAGGAATATTCCTCAATCGTCGGTATCTTCGGTGACGATATGAAGGCGGTCGGCGGTGAATCGCTGAATACGATGGTCGGTTATATTTATCAGGCGCTCGGTAATCAGGAAGGCCGGGCTTCTGCTGCCGCTCTGATTCTGTTTGCCATCATATTCGTCGTTACCATGATCAATATGTATGTCAGCAATAAAAAGACGCATTATTAATGGAGGTGCCCGATGTCTGAGAACGTTATGAAGACGATGCATATCAAAGATATGCAAAAGGTGTCCACCTCACAGAAGGTAACGAAGATCATCGTACAGGTGCTTCTTTATACCTTCCTTTGCCTGATGGCACTTGCCGTTGTATTTCCTTTTTATTGGATGATCATTTCCTCTCTGAAAAGTGTAACCGAATACCGTTTACCGATCCCCACGCTTTTCCCGAAGGATATTATCTGGCATAACTATATTGAGGCGTTTACTGCTGCCAATCTCGGCAGACTTTTCCTGAATACCGTGATTGTCGGTGTCATATCGACGATTTTGTCGCTGATTATCACCGTTCTTTCGGCATTTGCTTTTGCAAGACTTGAGTTCAAGGGTAAAAATACGATGTTTGCCGCGCTTCTTGCTACGATGATGATTCCCGGCGAGCTTTTTACCATTACGAACTACGTTACCGTTACTAAGTTCGGTTGGCTTGACAGCTATACCGTTCTGATCGTACCTTTTCTTGTCAGCGTGTTCTATATTTACCTGCTTCGTCAGAATTTTTTGCAGATTCCGAATGAATTGTATCTTGCCGCCAAGATAGACGGCACGTCAGACCTCAAATATCTCTGGAAGGTTATGGTCCCGCTTTCGCTTCCCAATCTGATTTCAATTACCATTCTCAAGATGATGGGTGCGTGGAATTCGTACGTCTGGCCGCGACTTGTTACTTCCAAGACGGAATACCGTCTGATCACCAACGGTTTGCGCGATGCCTTCACCGATATGTCGGGACAAGCCAATATCCCCGTTCAGATGGCAGCCGTTGCCGTTGTATCCTTCCCGCTCTTTATGGTATTTATCTTCCTTCGTAAGTACATTATGAAGGGTGTATCGCGTAGCGGTATCAAGGGTTAATTCCGGTTAGTTGTGGATTTCCACTTAACAATATTAAGAGAAATAAGGAGTTTATTCTTATGAAAAAGATCGTTATTTCGTTACTCCTCGTGCTTTCGATGGCGCTCAGCCTTGTCGTTATGGTTGGCTGCGGCGGCGAAGAAACGCCGAGCAAGGTAACCTACGATGTTCCCGAAGAGGGGTATGACGGCTCTGCCGTGACCATTACCTTTTATCACTCGATGGGCGCAACTCTTCAGGGTGTTTTGAACACTTATATTGAGGAGTTCAACAAGCTTTATCCCAACATTACGATTGAGCATGCTTCGCAGGGTGACTACGACGGCGTTCGCGATCAGATCAAGACCGCGCTTACCGCAGGCAATCAGCCTAACATTGCATACTGCTATCCCGACCACGTTGCGCTTTACAACGTAGCGAAGGCAGTTGTTCCGCTTGATAACTTTATTAACAGCACTATCAAGGTGACCGATGCGCTCGGCAACGAAAGCATTCTCGGCTTCACGGACGAGCAAATTGCAGACTTCGTTCCCGGTTTCTATGCCGAGGGCACGGCGTTTGATGAGGCAGGCACGATGTATACGCTTCCGATGTCGAAATCGACCGAGGCGCTTTACTACAACAAGACCTTCTTTGAAGAAAACAATCTGACTGTTCCCACCACTTGGGAAGAGATGGAAGAGCTTTGCAAGAGAATCAAGGAAATTGATCCCGATTGCATACCTCTCGGCTACGACTCTGAAGCAAACTGGTTTATCACGATGTGCGAGCAGTACGGTTCGGATTATACCAGCCTTGACGAAGACGAGCATTTCCAATTTGACAATGAAACCAACCGTGATTTCGTTAAGAAATTCCGCGAATGGTATCAGAAGGGCTACGTTACTACCGAAGAAATTTACGGTACGTATACCTCGGGTCTGTTTACCGCAACGGGTGAAAACCAGAAGTGCTATATGGTAATCGGTTCGACGGGCGGCGCAAGCTACCAGACGCCTCCTACGGTTGACGATGAAGACGGCAACTCCGTATCTCTCTTTGAAACGGGCATGGCAACGATTCCTCAGGTTGATCCTTCAAATCCCAAGGTTATCTCGCAGGGTCCTTCGCTCTGTATTTTCAAGGATGAGAATCCTCAGGAAGTTGTTGCTTCCTGGCTCTTTGTTAAATTCCTTACCTCGAATCTCGAATTTCAGGCCGCTTTCTCGATGAAATCGGGTTATGCGCCGGTTATTCAGTCGGTTCAGCAGAACGATGCCTATAAGACGTGGCTTGAAAAGGGCAACGGTTATAACGGTATGACCGCGCTCAGCGTAAAGCTTGCGCTTTCGCAGAGTAACGCTTACTATGTTTCTCCCGCCTTCAACGGTTCTTCGACCGCACGTGACGAGGTTGGCAAGCTGATGCAGGATGCGCTCGTTTACAAGGGCGAAGACGTAGACGCACAGATTGCCCTTCTCTTTAAGAATGCAATTGACGAGTGCGAATATAACGCCGACTAAGCGTGTGCGCAAGGGACGGTGTTTATGAAACGCTCTTATAAACTGATTGCACTATTTCTCGTGATCGCCGCTCTCGCATCCTGCTTTGCAGGATGCGGCGGCGACGTTACGACGACGACCGACGGCGGCAGTTCTGCCGTTACGCCCGGTGAGTTTGTCGATTACGCCTCACAGGTTAAATTTGACAATAATTCAGGCAGAGTCTATGCTGAGGTTACGGTCAAGACCTACGTTGACGGCGACACCACGCATTTTAATATTTCCAATTCTTCTTTTGACGGCACTGTTCTGAAGGCGAGATATCTCGCTGTGAATACTCCCGAATCGACGGGACAGATCGAGCCTTGGGGCAAAAAGGCGTCGAATTACACGAAGGAAGCGCTCAAGAGCGCGACCTCGATCATCGTGGAATCGAATGACGGCAAATGGAATGCCGATTCGACGGGCGACCGTTATCTTGTCTGGGTATGGTATAAGTCGGAAAACGATGCTGATTACCGCAATCTGAACCTTGAGCTTTTGCAGTCGGGACTTGCCCGTTCCTCGAAGATGTCGGACACCTGCTATGCCGATGTTTGCGTGAAGATTTTTAATCAGGCTTCCACGTATAAGCTCTACGTGCATTCGCAGGAACAGGACCCTGATTTCTATTACGGTGAGGCGTATCCGATCACGCTGAAGGAATTAAAGACGAATATTGAAACCTACCGTGATACGCGTGTCAGCTTTGAGGCGAACGTCGTTCGTAATTCCAAGACACAATGCACTGCGTATCTTGAAGAATACGATGAGGAAACCGGTCTTTACTTTGGCATTCAGGTATTTTACGGTTACAATCTCGGCTCTGAGGGCGAGCAGATTCTTTCGGCGGGCAACCGTGTAAGAATTGTCGGCTCGGTTCAGTATTATGAAACGGGCGGTACGTATCAGATTTCCGATATTAAGTATAACGAGATGAAGCCGAACGATGAGTCGAACATTCAGCTTATCAGCTCCGGTTACAGCGCTTCTTATACGGAGATTTCCGCATCTGAGTTTATGAACGGTAAGGTTGATATTGACGTTACCGTAATCGACGAGGAGGGCGAGGAATCAATCGTCACGAAGACGTTTGACCGCGGTTTTCTGACGATGCACGGTTCGGCAACTCTGAAGGGCTTGACGATCACCGATCTCTATACCACCAAAAACGAGGACAGCTCGAATTACGGCGCGATTTCGATTACCTGTCGTGCAGACGACGGTACGGAAGTAGTTCTTCGTACGACCGTTCTGAAAAATTCTGACGGTACGACGGTGACACAAAGCGAGTTCCCCATCGGTTCTCGTATTGACGCCAAGGGTATCGTCGACGTTTTCGACGGCGTATATCAGCTCAAAATTTTCTCGGTAAAGCACATTACCTTTATCGAGCAGGCGCAGTAAGCGCATTTCATTTACGTAACTTTTTTAACAATTTTTAATATATTTTAATATAAAAAAGGAGTTATTATGAAAAAGTTATTGGTTCTTTTCTTAGCGGCGATCATCTGCCTTGGCATGTTCGCTGCCTGCGGCGATGATCCGGATACAACCGCTTCTACGTCCAACACTCCCACCCTTGAAGATGCCGTTTCTTTTCTGAACAGCACCTACAAGACTGACGAGGGCAAGAAGACCCCTGCCGACTACAAGTTGATGGCACAGATTCCGCTTGATGGCGTTACCTTTACGGTTACCTGGGAAAGCGATCTTGATACCATTGAGTTTGTTCTTGAGAACGGTCTTTACACGGTTAAAGTTCCTGCAAAGAACGAAACCGAGGTTACTTACAAGCTGACGGCAACCGTTAAGGCGGCTGACGGCACGACTGCAACCAAGGTATTCACCCGCGTGCTTCCCGTATACGACAATTCGGCAGCTGTTACCGAGCCTGTTGAAGGCGAAGCTTACAAGATGTATCTTGTTCAGGCAAACGTCGGTCTGACGCTCTTTGCTACCGGCGAAGTTTCCGGCAAATACATCAAGACGACGCTTGATCCTACGGCGGCGCTTGATTATTACGTTGAAGTGGTTGACGGCGGTTATAAGTTCTATACCACTATTGACGGCGCGAAGAAGTATGTTCATGCATATACCACGACCGGTTCTGACGATAAGGTAAGCAAGTATATCGGATTTGCTGATACGACCGATTGCGTTTATACTTACAAGGCAGACGTTAAGGCTTGGCTTGTTAAGATCAACAATATTGAGTATGTTGTCGGTACGTATAGCGATTATGAAACGATCTGCATTTCCGAGTCTACGTATATCACCACTGAAAATACCGGTGTATCGCAGTTCCCCGTTGCTTTTATGGCAAAGGCTGCTGCCGAAGCGTTGACTCCTGATGAAAGACCTGCTGATCCGACCGATGAGATCACCATCAGTGAAGCGCTTACCTTAGGCGCTGCGCAGGAAAGCAATACGTATACGAAAGAAAAGTATATTGTAAGCGGTACGGTTACCGAGATCAAGAATACGACGTATGGCAACCTTTATATCGAAGATGCTGACGGTAATAAGCTCTACGTATACGGTCTTTACTCGGCAGACGGTTCAACCCGTTTTGATGCTATGACGACAAAGCCCGCGGTTGGCGACACCATCACCGTTATGGGTGTTCTCGGTCAGTATAATGATGAGCCTCAGATGAAGAACGGTTGGATGACCAAGCTCGTTTCTGCTGAGGGCGGCGATGAAACGCCCGATACGCCTGCCGTTCCCGAAGGCGAAACCAGCATTACCGAAGCAAATACGATCGGCGCTGCCATGGAGCATGATACGTATACGACTGAAAAGTATATTGTGAGCGGTACGGTTACCGAGATCAAGAATACGACGTATGGCAATCTTTATATCAAAGATGCAGACGGCAATACGCTCTACGTATACGGTCTTTACTCGGCAGACGGTACAACCCGTTTTGATGCAATGACGACACAGCCCGCAGTTGGCGATACCATCACCGTTATGGGCGTTCTCGGTCAGTATAACGGCAATGCACAGATGAAGAACGGCTGGATGACCAAGCTCGTTTCTGCTGAGGGCGACGATGGTGAAACACCCGACACGCCTGCCGGCGCGATCACGATTGCAGAAGCGATTACGATTGCAAACGGTCTTTCTGAGAATCGCGGTACGACCACGGAAAATTATACCATTGTCGGTGTTGTTACCGAAATTGCTGCTAAGCAGATTACGCTTACACAGAACGGTCAGAGCATTATTTGCTATTTTGGCAGTGCGTCGAATGATAATTTCCGTATGGGCTATACGCTGACTCTGACGGGTCAAATTCAGAACTATTACCAAACGCCTGAGTTTGTCAACTTTACGGTTGATAATGCAGTAGCAGCAACTTATATCGTTTCGACGCTTGTTCCCGAAAACGGAAGCTTTACGGTTTCCAAGATGCAGGGTATCGCATGGGGTGAAACGGTTACTATTACCGCTACGGCAAATTCCGGTTACAAGGTTGCAGTTATCAAGGTTAACGGTGTAGCGGTTTCCAACGAAGCTACCGCTACCGTTACGGTAGAAAACAACATTTCGGTTGAGGTAGAATTCGTTACCGCTGATACCGAAGTTATAGCAACCAAGAGCACGACCTATACCTTCTCTGACTATGCTGCAGGTACGCAGTATGCAACCGAATCGCACACGCTTGACGATACTCTGACAATTGATACGGAAAAGTGCCACTTTACGACTCAGCTCCGTATATATCAGGATCAGAATAATCAGGGCACGGCAGTTCTGAAATCGACGAAGGCTATACATGCCCTTGGATTCAATATGGGTTATAAGGTGTCGACGCTTGACGTATATGGTTCGAACGACGGTGTTAATTACGTTCTGCTCGGATCGATTGATACGACGGTAGCGTATGCTGATTATACGCTTGAATTTGACACCGGCTATACTTACGTTAAGCTGGATCCTACGGGAGCGCAGATTCGTATTCAGTCGATTACGGTTACTGCTGAGCAGTAAATAACCAAACAAAAAACCTCCCGCTCGGGAGGTTTTTTATTTGGTATTTATTTGTTTAAGGGTAAAAGGGCGTTGAATACGTCGAGGTCTGTACGTTCGTTTGACATTGGCGTAATGGAAATGTAGCCGCGTGTGACGGCATCGGTGTCATAGCGGATGTCGTTCTTGTCCTCATAGACCATTACACCGACCTGACGGTAGAGATTTTCACCGCATTTTTCAAAATCGTCGGAATAATAAGCAGAGCCTTGACGGGTGATGCGGATGTCCTTCGCTTCTGGCGTAATGTTGACGTTGTAAAGCGTATGCCGATCAAGCAGACGGTTATCCTCAAAATAGCGCCACACACGGTCGAAATGTTTAGCTGCTTCATGAAGCGTATTGGGGGCGGAGGAAAAGGCGATCGCCGCCTTGGCGCGTTGATGAGCCGCTTCGTAGATCGCGCCGACCGTGCCCGAATAGACGATATCCTTGCCCATATTGTAGCCGGCATTCATGCCTGACAGGACGAGGTCGTAGTCGCGTTTCAGACCCACGATGCCAAATCTTACACAGTCTGCGGGGGTGGAGGCGACGGCATATGCTTCAATACCTGCCGAAAGCTCGCTTTTGATAATTTCAAAGGGCGTAATAATGTTGATGCCGTGGCTTTTGCCGCTCTGCTCGACCGCGGGGGCTACGACGGTTACCTCACCGAGCGTTTTTGCCCAATCGGTTAGCAGACGAAGACCGATTGCTGAAATGCTGTCGTCGTTGGTGATTAAAATTTTCATAGCCAGTCCTCGTTATTTGCCTTGAATTCACCGAGCAGTTTGTCGGCGTCAGAGACAAGAGCGTTTATTTCTTTTTTAGAGTAGACGGTTGCGCCGCACGCCGTTGCGTGACCGCCGCCGCGATATTTCTCGGCAAGGGGATTGATCGTTACAAAACGTGAGCGCAGGCGGACACGGATGTTTTTTTCGCCGGAATCAATAAATGCGATCCAGATAAGTGAGCCTTTGATAGAGTCAAGGGCTGAAACGACGGCAGAGGCTTCCTCATAGTTGAGCTTGTATTTTTTTTGCATTTTTTCGTTCACATGGATATAGGCAACACCGTTTTCGGTGATCTTCATTTTACGGTAGACTTCAGCGCGGAATTTGAGAGTATCAAATTCATTCAGATAGAGATTGGCATACAGCAGGTCGGTATTAATGCCGCGGTCCAGAAGAATACCGGCAAGGCGGAGGGTTTCGCCCGAAACCGAGCGGAAACGGAAACGTCCGGAGTCAGTTACCATGCCTGTGTAGAGACAGAGGGCGGCATCCTCTGTGAGCGTCAGCTCGTCTTTAAAGCTATCGTAAAACTCGGTGATGATCTGACAGCAGGAGGAAGCTTCTTCCTCTACCCAGCAAAGATCGCCGTAGGGCTCGACGTTCAGATGGTGGTCAATCTTGATGAGCTTGTCGCAAAGTTCAAATTTTTTCGAGGAAATGCGGTCTTTTGTTGCGGTATCCAGCACAATGGCGAGTCCGCCGCGGTAAAAATCGTCGTCTTCTTCTTTTTCGTCGTCACCGAGAAAGGCAAGATAGTCGCTCGTCTGGTTGTCAAGAAGGTAGATTTCTTTTTGAGGGAAGGATGCTTTCAGAATAGCTTGTAAACCTTTGGTTGCGCCCGTGCAGTCGCCGTCCATACGGATATGGCGGAAGAGAAAGATGCGGTCGTAGGCTTTGACGGTATCGAAAATAGCTTGTTTGATTTCAGTATTCATAATTGCTCCTTACTGTTCGGTGAGTGCGTTGAGGTCAGCGAGCATTGCCATCGCTTCCTCGCGGTCTTTCAGCGTTGCGCCGCTGGCTTTGGCATGACCGCCGCCGCCGTATTTGACGGCAATGGGGTTGATATTGTAGCGGCTTGAGCGCAGCTCGCATAGCACGCCTTCGTCGGTTTCGGTGAAATTTGCCCAAACGTCAATGCCCAGAAGATCGGACATCGTGCCGACCATACCGCGTGAGATGGTAAAAATATCAACGTTGAGCGCGGCGACCTCGTCCTTGGTTGTGTAAATGTAGGCGACGTTTTTGTCTGTGGTTTGGATTTTCAGAACGAATTTTGCGCGCAGACGGCTTTTTTCAAGATCATCGGCATAGAGATTTCGGAAAATTTCGGCGGTGTCAATATTGTTTTCCATCAGCTTTGATGCCAGCGCGTGGGTTTTGGCAGACGTGCTGTCGTAGCGAAAACGTCCCGAGTCGGTTACCATACCCGTGTAAAGCGCGGCGGCGGCAATTTTCGGGATGGCAAGTCCCGATTTCAGCGCAAAATCGGTCACGAGTCCGCAACAGCTTTCGTATGAGGTGTCGGTAACCTCGTGCTGACAGATTTTTTCAACGAAAATGTGATGGTCAAGTCTTGCCGTTTTGCTTGCTGTCTGGTAGCGGCTGTCACTGATCAGAGCTTTTGCCGAAGTATCAAGTACAATGGCAAGCGCGCCCTCGTAGAGCGCATCGTCGATTATGTCGGGCGTGGAATTTTGGATAAATGCGTAACGCGCGGGGGAGTCGCCGACGATATAGACTTCTTTTTCGGGGAAATTCGCCTTGATGATCTCCGAAAGTCCGACCTGCGAGCCGATGGCATCGCCGTCAGGTTTCGTGTGACGGTGAATGATAATGCGGGGAAAGGCGCGGATTGCCTCTGAAATTGGGGTAAACATAGCGTGTTCCTCTCTATTATGATATAATTAGCGAAATTCAGGATACGGTAATGCCGTATTATTATAGTATAGCATAAACAAGGTGATTTTGCAAGATTTATGAAGGAACTTGTTTGAATAAGTTCCCCAAAATCAAATATTTGGCGGGGGCGTTTCCAATATCGCGGAACTCCTCCGGAAAATTTTTAAATTGATTGATCATAATTGCGGTATTCCGCGAAACGGTGGGTCTTGCGCAAAAACACTCCCTTTCACAAGGGAGTGTTTTTGCGCGTGTTGAAGTTTTGCAAGAATTTGCAAGAAAGGCAGTTGTTTTGTGTGGATTTTTCGCATTTTTGCTATAAAATGCTGTCAAGATAGTTTTTCAGCTTTTCGGCATCGCCGTCAAAGAGGTAGGGCGTTATGCCGAATTGCGCGGCGGCGTCAAGATTGTCTTTACGGTCGTCGATAAAAACGCAACTGCTGGTTGCGAGCTTGTAGCGGCTGATGAGGATTTCGTATAGTCTGGGATCGGGCTTTGCCGCCTTGTATACTGCCGAGCAGATAATGCCGTCGAAAAGCGATAAAAGGGGGAAGTCGCTGATATGCTCAGCAAAGGCATTTGAGATATTTGACAAGAGATAGAGCTTTACGCCGCGTTCTTTGAGCGTTTTGACAAGCTCTGTCATACCTTCGATTTCGGGCAGCCGGTAATACCACGTGTCTGCAATTGCTTGCAGAGTGGGGTGAAGACGCTCGGGCAGGCGTTTTTGGGCGGCGTTGATCCATTCCTCGTGGGTGAGCGCGCCCTCGTCGAGCTTTTGCCAATATTCACGCGAGAAGAAGACGTTGCATAGCAGGGTAGCATCCCCGGCATTTTCGGCGTAGGTTGCGGCAAGTTCTTCTTCGGAAAAACGCACAAGCGTATTGCCATAGTCAAAAATGACGCTATCAATCATATTTTTTGCCTCTTTTCCACTGCGCTGCAAGAGTTGCCGCTACCGTGATGATGGCGGCAGCAAGGGCGATTGCCGTCAGGTGTTTTTTTTGAGAGATCACCTTGCGGCTGATTTCGCGCGACGTGGTTTCGATCGGCAGATATTTTCTCGCCTCGGGATTGTTTTCAAGAGGCGCGGTTTTCAGCGCAGCAAGGGGGTCGCGCCCTTCGTCAAGGCGGCGCGCGAAGTCATATAGGTAGTCGATGTCGTCTTCGCTTGCGATTGGCGTTTCGCCGTTTTGGGTTTCGGTCAGGTAAAGATAGAGACTGCGCATCTTTTGGAGCGTATCAATATCGCCGTTGAAATTGGGGTGTCCGTCCTTTTCGTGCGCTCTGACCGTTGCGGCTTTGGCAAGATAGCCCGTGACCCCGTTATTATTTCGGGAAAGCTTGTCGTCAAGTATCCGATAGGCTTTTATGAAATCATTGTTGATGGGTTCAGTCATATTCTGATTACCTTTTCGTTTATGAACCAATCAGTTCGTTTTCTTCAGCTTTTCAACAAATGCGCCGATGCCTTTTAAGGCTTCGGTAATATGCGAAACGCTGTACGCATAGGAAATGCGGGCAAAGCCTTCGCCGCATTCACCGAATGCCGTGCCGGGCACAATGGCAACGCGATGCTCGTAGAGGAGTTTTTCGCAAAATTCCTCCGAAGTCAGTCCAAAACCGGAAATTTTGGGAAAAACGTAGAACGCGCCCTCGGGGGCAAAGCATTCAAGCCCGATTTTTTCGAGTCCGTTTACAATGTAGTGGCGACGGCGGTCATACTCTGCTTTCATATTTTCAATGTCGCAGTCGCCGTTTTTCAGCGCTTCAATGGCGGCAAATTGGCTCTGCGTTGGCGCGCACATAATGGCGTATTGGTGAATTTTGTACATGCCCTTCGTGATCTCGGCGGGGGCAAGCGTATAGCCGAGTCGCCAACCTGTCATTGCATAGGCTTTCGAGAAGCCGCCGATAATGACCGTCCGCTCGCGCATTCCGTCGAGTGAAGCGATTGAAGTGTGTTTCTTGCCGTAGGTAAGTTCGGCGTAGATCTCGTCGGACAAAATGGCGATATTGGTGCCGCGTAAAAGTGATGCGATATCCTCAAGCTCGTCTTTTTCCATGATCGCGCCCGTGGGATTGTTCGGGAACGGAAGTACGAGCAGCTTGGTTTTATCGGTGATTACGCTTTTCAGCTCCTCTTTCGTGAGCTTGAATTTGTTTTTTGCCTGTAAGGGAAGGCGAATGGGAATACCGCCTGCCAGCGTGACGATGGGGGCGTAGCAGACAAAGGAGGGCTCGGGAATAATGACCTCGTCACCCTGTGAAACGAGCGAGCGGACGGCAATATCAATCGCTTCCGAGCCGCCGACTGTGACGATGATCTCACTTGCGGGATCGTAGGTTACTTCAAAGCGGCGCTCCATATAAGCGGCAATCTCACGGCGCGCTTCGATAAGACCGGCATTTGACGTATAATAGGTCTTGCCGCGCTCAAGGCTTTCGATGGCAGCTTCGCGGATATGCCAAGGCGTGATAAAGTCAGGCTGACCGACGGTGAGCGCCGTTACGTCGTGCATATTTTCGAGAAGGTCGAAGAATTTGCGGATGCCCGATGAGGGAAGTGTGGCAACGCGCGAGGGAATCAGGGAGTTGTAGTCGATCATGTAGGACAGTTACCCCTTTCGTCTTCCTCGGGGGATTGATAGATAACGCCCTTATCTTTGTATTTTTTCAGAACAAAGGAGGTTGCCGTCGCGGTAATGCAGTCCATCGGCGCGAGCTTCATGGCAACGAACTGCGCGACCTCGCGGAGTGTTTTGCCCTCAATCACAAGCTGAATGTCGTAGCTGCCGCTCATCAGACAGATCGAGGTGATCTCGGGGTAATTCAAGAGCTTTTCAGCAATTTTGTCAAAGCCGCGGTCTTTCTGGGGTGTGACTTTGAGTTCAATCACAGCGGAAACGATCTCGCGATCGGTTTTATCCCAGTCAACAAGCGTTTTGTAGCCGACGATCGTGCCGTTTTTCTCATATTCGGCAATTGCCGTTTGAATTTCCTTCTCGGTTTTGTCGAGCATTGCGGCGATTTCGCCGGCGGTCAGCCGTCCGTCGTTTTCAAGAAGAGTCAAAATCGTATCCATAATCGTGTCCTTTCACGCGTTTTACAATAATAATATAACATTATATCATATCTTTTTCATTTTGAAAAGAGGTTTTTGAGTTTTTTTGCTACAAATGAGCTTTTTTCGGGGAAACTTTTTGGAAAAAAGTTTCCCCGAGCCCCTTCAAAAAGCTTCGGGACGGGACGAGGACAATATGGTAAAAACACAGTC